>NZ_DCBW01000048.1:83485-95972 GCF_002313585.1 Microbacterium sp. UBA1097
GCCAGCCAGGCGCGGGCCTCGCCGCGGCCGGCATCCGTGATCTGCCAGTAGACGTGGCCTGCCTCGTCGGCTGCGCCCCGCGAAACGAGGCCGTCGCGCTCGAGCCGCTCGAGAGTGCTGTAGATCTGGCCGACGTTGAGCGCCGAGCTCGATCCGGTGCGACGTTCGAACTCCGACCGCAACTGATAGCCGTAGCACGGCCCCTGCGCCAGGATCGCCAACAGGCTTTGCCTCACCGACATTCGGATCTCCCTGAGCGCGATATGCATACCGGGTAGTGTCGCGCTCTCTCATGGATACCGCTGCGCGACACCATCGAGTGGTTCTGCCCGGGCGTTTGGTGGAATCCGCCATATGGTCTGACCACATCAGGGGTGAGCGTCGTGGGCTTCACTGAACGATTGGCGATGCGCCGACTCTCGGCGTAGAACGGCAGCGTGTTCGGTTCGTCTCGGCGCCGCATGGTCGGATGCCTCGCCCTCATCCCCACTGTCGCACTTGCCGCCGTCGCGTGCTCGCCGGCCGCTGCAACTGCTCCCTCACCCGCATCCATCGACCCGACAGCAGGAATCGTCGTCGGAGACGGCGCTGTCGACATCCAGCTGTGGAGCGACCCATCCTGCCCCCACTGCATGAGCCTCGATGCGGCGATCGGCGACGACCTCGCGGCCTTCGTCGCCGACGGCACGGCGACGTGGACCCTGCATCCGATGACCTACGTCAGCGCCAAGCGCGGCGACACCACCGACTACTCGACTCGGGCCGCTGCACTTCTCCTCGGCGCCGCAGCCGCGAGCGAGGATGACGCGCTCCTGCCGCTGTACGCGCTGATCCAGCGGAACCAAGTCACGGCAGATCATTCACCCAGCGACGAGGAACTCCTCGGCTTCGCGACCACGGCGGGCGCGGCATCCGACCTCTCGACAGCGATCACCGATTACACGGGCCTGGCGACCGCGGCTAACGACGCCTGGCTCGGCAAGCCGATCCCCGGCACCGACCAGGTCGTCGACCACGTCCCGCTGCTGGTCATCGACGGCACCGTGTTCGAGGTGCGCGAAGACGGCACGGATGCTGCGCGCTTCGCCGCTGCAGTAGACGAAGCCGCCGCGGACTGATCCTCAGCCGAGGCCCTCCCGGTGCGGCGCGGCCGCCGCACCTCCCTCGCCGACCACGGGCTTGCGCGAGAGCCCGACGGAGCCGGAGGCGGGATCCTTCGACAGCGCCGCGGCGACGGCGGCTGACTCGTCGATATCCGGGTACTGGGGCCGCAATTGCACGGACTGCCGCTTCTTCTGCTCGCGCTTTGCCTTGCGTGACGAGTACGTGAGGTTCAGCGCCTCGACGAAGATGGCGAAGGCCATCGGACCGTAGATGAAGGCCTTGTCGATCTTGATGTGGAAGCCCTCGGCGATGAGGAAGACGCCGATCAACAGCAGGAACGACAGCGCCAACATCTTCACTGTCGGGTGCGCGTTGACGAACGCGAAGATGAACCGCGAGGCGAAGAGCATGATGCCGAACGAGAGCACCACGACGGTGATGATGATGACCATGTTCGAGGTCATGCCGACGGCGGTGATGACGGAGTCGAGCGAGAAGACGATGTCGAGCAGCAGGATCTGTGCGATCACCGAACCGAAGGTCACGCTCTTGCGGCCGCCCGCGCCCTCGCCATGCTCCTCTTCGGCGCCCTCGAGCTTGTGGTGGATCTCGGTGACCGCCTTGTAGACGAGGAAGAGCCCGCCCGCGATGAGGATGAAGTCCTTCCACGAGAACGAAATGCCCCACAGGGTCACGACGGGTTCGGTGAGCGAGATGATCCAGCCCGCCGCAAAGACGAGGCCGACACGGATGAGCATCGCGAGCGTAAGACCGAGGTTGCGCGCCCGCGCCTGCTGCTCCTTGGGGAGCTTGGAGGCGAGGATCGAGATGAAGATGACGTTGTCGACGCCCAGCACGATCTCGAGGACGAACAGCGTGACGAAGACCGCGATCAGGTCGGGCGTGAAGGCGAAGGAGAAGTCCACGCAGACAGCGTAGGGCCTCGGTTCGGTCGCGCCCTTGTGCGGGTTCGCGCCGCGCCAACCCGCGAAACGGCGCGACTGAAGAATCTGCACCACTATTCGGTCGCGCCTTGGTGCGGGCGGAGGGCTGACGAACCCACGTCACGGCGCGACTGAACGGTCATGCGAACCGAGTGGCATCGAGGACTGATACCCCGCCGCTTCGGGCGCACCAAACCGCAGCTGTGCGCTGGCGACACGTGCACCTACACTCCCCCGGCCCGCGGCGAGCGCCACTCGGTCGAGTGATGAGCGGCGTGTCAACGCAGGACGGGCCTGACGCACCAGTCGCAACGGCGCACGGATTGCCCGACACGCCGCCGGCAGCATCCGTCGCCCGGCGTGTTCGGCACGATCTGCGCCGTTGCGACGAGACCGCACCGGCACGTCGAGCACCCGACGACGGGCACGAAGCGACACGGATGCCGAAAGCAGCCGCCGCGTAGACTGGAGCGGCCCGCACGCTGGCGCCGGTCTCGGCATCCTCGACCACTGGAGTCCCACCCCGTGAGCACCCCGATCACTCCCGCCCGAGCAGTCGCCGACACCGCCGCGCCGAGAGGCGCAGCAGCAGCCGATACCGTTGAGAACGCCGCGGCGACGCCCGAACGCGAGCAGCCGTACGGCGCCCTCGGCCTGAAGGATGACGAGTACGCGCAGATCCGCGAGATTCTCGGGCGCCGGCCCACGAGCGGTGAGCTCGCCATGTACTCGGTCATGTGGAGCGAGCACTGCTCCTACAAGTCCAGCAAGATCTACCTGCGCCGGTTCGGGCAGAAGGTCAGCGACGAAATGCGCGA
This sequence comes from Microbacterium sp. UBA1097, assembly GCF_002313585.1. Taxonomy (NCBI): domain Bacteria; kingdom Bacillati; phylum Actinomycetota; class Actinomycetes; order Micrococcales; family Microbacteriaceae; genus Microbacterium; species Microbacterium sp. UBA1097. The sequence continues at coordinate 86,352 of NZ_DCBW01000048.1, forward strand.
GCGTCTCATGGTCGGCATGGGTCAGAACGCGGGCGTCGTCGACATCGGCGAGGGCTGGGCGGTGACGTTCAAGGTCGAGTCGCACAACCACCCGAGCTACATCGAGCCGTTCCAGGGTGCCGCGACCGGTGTGGGCGGCATCGTCCGCGACATCATCTCGATGGGGGCGCGCCCGGTCGCTGTCATGGACCAGTTGCGCTTCGGCGCGATCGACAACCCCGACACCGCCCGCGTCGTGCACGGCGTGGTCAGTGGGATCTCGTTCTACGGCAACTGCCTGGGCCTGCCGAACATCGGCGGTGAGACAGTCTTCGATGCCGTCTACCAGGGCAACCCGCTGGTCAACGCTCTCGCCGTCGGCGTGCTGCGCCACGAAGACCTGAAGCTTGCCAACGCCTCGGGCGCGGGCAACAAGGTCGTGCTGTTCGGCGCTCGCACCGGCGGCGACGGCATCGGCGGAGCATCCATCCTCGCTTCCGACACCTTCGCCGACGGCGGCCCGACCAAGCGCCCCGCGGTGCAGGTGGGCGACCCGTTTGCCGAGAAGGTGCTCATCGAGTGCTGCCTCGAGCTCTACCGCGATGATCTCGTCGAAGCGATCCAGGACCTCGGCGCCGCCGGTATCTCCTGCGCCACCAGCGAGCTCGCGGCAAACGGCGGCAGCGGCATGCGGGTCGACCTCGAGAACGTGCTGCTGCGCGACCCGAGCCTCACGCCGGAAGAGATCCTGATGAGCGAGTCGCAGGAGCGGATGATGGCCATCGTCGCTCCCGAGAAGCTCGACGCGTTCCTCGAGGTCGTCGGCCGCTGGGAGGTCGAGACGAGCGTGCTCGGCGAAGTCACCGGCGATGGCCGCCTGCAGATCTTCTGGCACGGCGAGCAGATCGTGGATGTCGACCCCTCCACCGTCGCGGTCGACGGGCCCGTCTACGAGCGGCCCGTCGCCTACCCGACCTGGATCGACGCCCTCCGCGACGATTCAGCCGCAGCGCTGCAGCGCCCCAGCGAACCGGACGAGGTGCGTGAGCAGTTCCTCGCCCTGGTCGCGAGCCCGAACCTCGCCGACACATCCTGGATCACCAACCAGTACGACTACTACGTGCTCGGCAACACCGCCCTCTCGTTCCCCGACGACGCCGGCATGGTGCGCGTGGACGAGGAGTCGGGCCTCGGCTTCTCCATCGCTACCGACTGCAATGGGCGCTACTGCCAGCTCGACCCGTACCAGGGTGCGCAGCTGGCCCTGGCCGAGGCCTATCGCAACGTCGCCGTCACCGGCGCCAAGCCCGTCGCGGTCACCGACTGCCTGAACTTCGGCAGCCCCGAGAACCCCGAGGTCATGTGGCAATTCGGGCAGGCCGTCGACGGCCTTGCCGACGGATGCCTCGAGCTGGGCATCCCGGTCACCGGCGGCAACGTCTCGTTCTACAACCAGACCGGCGACCAGCCGATCTTCCCCACCCCGGTCGTCGGCGTGCTCGGCATCATCGATGACGTCGCTCGTCGCATCCCGTCGGGGTGGCAGGATGCCGGCGAGAACATCTACCTGCTCGGGGTCACCGCCAACGAGCTCAGCGGCTCGGCGTGGGCGCAGACCGTGCACAACCACCTCGGCGGGCGGCCTCCGGCGGTCGACCTTGCCGCCGAGCGTCGGCTTGCCGATTTACTGCACGCGGGCGCGCTGCAGGGCCTGATCTCCAGCGCCCACGACCTTTCCAGCGGTGGGCTCGCGCAGGCCCTGGCCGAGGGCGTCATGCGCTTCGGCGTCGGTGCGCGCGTCTGGCTGAACGAGATCATCGAACGCGATGGCGTGGATGCGGCATCCGCCCTCTTCTCGGAGTCGACCGGCCGCGTGCTCGTCTCAGTCCCCCGCGAGGATGACGTGAAATTCCGCGGTCTGTGCGAGGGACGCGGCTACCCCGTGCTGCGTATCGGCGTGACCGATGCTCCCGGCGATGGCGCGGACCCGAGCCTGGAAGTGCAGGGGCTGTTCACGGTCTCGGCATCCGATCTGCGCGAGGTCTCGCGGGCGACGCTGCCGGCCGCATTCGGGCCGACGATCGCCGAACCCGCCCTCTAGACTGATCGCATGTCCGACGACGACACCAACGTCTACAGCGAGACCCGGCAGCGACGCATCAAGATCGTCGCGTGGGTCGTCATCGTTTCGCTGATTCTCGTGGGCGGTGGCGCCACCGTCCTCGCGCTGCTGTTGGGCTGAGCTCTTCTTCCGGCTTCCCCCCCATACCCGGCGGGGGGTACCGCGGTTAGCATGATCGCGTGGAACAGCTGTTCCAATTCCTCGGCGACTACTGGTGGCTCGTCTTCCCCCTGATGGGTGTCATGGGGATGATCGGCAGCGCCTGGGAGCGCGGTGCACGGCGCCGGCACAAGCGGCGACTCGAGATCCTGCAGGCCAAGGGCGAGATCCGTGCGGCGCAGGCCGCCGCACGAGGGCGCCCCCTCATCGGCATCACGCTTCCGGGCACCAAGGCACCGAAAGATCCTCTGGCGCAGCGCGTCGAGGACACGGTGGCCGCCGGCATGGGCACCGCGGCGCGAACGGCGCCATCGAGTTCGGCACCCGTGACACCGTTCCAGAAGCTCTTCGCCGCACACGACGCGGTGACCAAGCGCTGGCTCGAGTACGAACTGGATGTGGCGAAGATCATCGCCTATCCCGCCATGAGCGACGGCAGACAGCCGTTGACTGCGGCGTTCCTCCGAGCCAAGAAGGTCGCCGACCGGCTCCGCCCCGACTCCGAGAGCGCCAAGCTCTCGAAGGAACAGTTCACCGAGTACCGCACCGCGGTCACCGACTACGAGGTAGCCTTCGATCTTGCCGAGCGCGAGGCTCGCCGCATCCGCGATTCGTCCTTCACCGCCGACGAGCGCAAGCGCCTGAGCACCGCGCAGCAACTGCTGAGCGTCGCAATCGACCAGGCAGCGACTCCCGCCGAGCGACAGCTCGCGTACCGACGCGTGCGCGAAGAGCTCGACGGCCTGCTCGCGATCTCGGATGACGCGATCACCGTCCTTGAAGAGCGCGTCGCCCTCGAACTCCCCGCGACTCCCCCCGCCGCAGCTCCCACCGCAGAGCCGTCTGCTTCGGCATCCGAGCCGCCGCCCGGCCCCGCGGCGCCGGGCATCTGGCCCGTCCCGTCCCGCACTCCGCGCCCCTGACCGAAGCCGTTTGCCCCGGCAACTCCGCCTCGGGCGAGGTCTCGCTGACCCCACACGGATGCCGGGGTTGACGCACCCCGCGTTCTGTGGTTACCTACTTGAGTAACTAACCCAGAAACACATCGGAGGCGCGGATGATCGAAGAAGGCAAGGCCCTCTTCCTGCAGATCGCGGAGAGCGTCGAGGACTCGATCGTCGACGGGAGCCTGGCCGAAGAGGCACAGGCCCCCTCGACGAACGAACTCGCCGCCTTCTATCGGATCAACCCCGCCACGGCAGCGAAAGGAGTGACGATGCTCGTCGACAAGGGCGTGCTCTACAAGCGACGGGGCATCGGCATGTTCGTTGCCCCGGGCGCGCGGGAAAACCTGCTCGCCGAGCGACGCGCGGCATTCCGCGACCGCTACCTCACCCCCCTCTTGGCCGAAGCCCGAAAGCTCGGGCTCGGCTCCGAAGACCTCGCGCAGCTGCTCCGTGAGCACGCGCAGAACACGACAACGGAAGGCGACCAATGACCATCAACGATGTGGCACCCCCCGCGGGTGCCGGCGAGACGGTGATCGAGGTGAAGAACCTCACCAAGCGCTACCGCGATACTGTCGCGGTCGACGATGTGAGCTTCTCGATTCAGAAGAACACCATCTACGGCCTGCTCGGGCGCAACGGCGCGGGCAAGACCACCGTGATGTCGATCCTCACGGCTCAGAACTTCGCCACCTCCGGCGACGTGCAGGTGTTCGGTGAGCACCCATACGAGAACGCTCGGGTACTGCGCCGGATGTGCTTCGTGCGCGAAAGCCAGAAATACCCCGACGACGCGAAGCCTATCCACGCGTTCGCGACGGCGAAGCTCTTCTTCCCGAATTGGAACCAGGAGCTCGCCGACCGCCTCATCGCCGACTTCCGCCTGCCGGTGCGCACCCGCATCAAGAAGCTCTCGCGCGGACAGCTCTCGGCCGTCGGCGTCATCATCGGTCTCGCCTCGCGGGCCGAAGTGACCTTCTTCGACGAGCCGCACCTGGGTCTGGATGCCGTCGCCCGCCAGATCTTCTACGACCGGCTGCTCGAGGACTACACCGAGCACCCGCGGACCGTCATCCTCTCCAGTCACTTGATCGACGAGGTGTCCAACCTCATCGAGCGCGTGCTCGTCATCGACCGGGGTCAGATCATCATGGATGCCGCCACCGACGATGTACGCAACCAGGCCACCGCCATCGTCGGCGACGCCACCGCCGTGGACGCTTTCGTCGCGGGGCGGGAGGTCCTGCACCGCGAGAGCCTCGGACGGGTGGCATCCGTCACGGTCGCGGGCGCGCTGTCCGCCGAGGAGCGCTCACGCCTCACCGCAGCCGGCCTCGACCTCGGCCCGGTGTCGCTGCAGCAACTGATCGTGCGCACGACGCAGCACGCCGATGAGACGGATGCCGCGGCATCCGATACCCGCACCACCACGAAGGGAGACCGGCGATGAACCGCGTCGGAAACGTCGTTCGCATGCAGCTGGTCAACAGGCAGACGTTCATCTGGATCCCGCTGATCATCCTCGCAGGATCGCTCGTTGTCTCGATCGTGATCTGGTCGATGATCCCCTACGACGCCCCGAAGTACGGCGGCGGCGCCCAGGCACCCCTGTGGTATTTCTTCGCGGTCGGCATTATGGGAATGACCCAGACCTTCCCGTTCTCGCAAGCCATGAGCGTCACGCGCCGCGAGTTCTTCCTCGGCTCGCTGCTCACCGCCGGGCTGACGTCGGCGATCCTGACGGCGATCTTCGTCATCGGCGGATTCGTCGAGCAGGCGACCACCGGCTGGGGCGTCAATGGGTACTTCTTCTACCTCGACTGGATCTGGAGTTCGGGTCCAGCGGTGGCCGCGGTGCTCATCCTGTTCATGACAATGACCTTCTTCGTGACCGGCTTCGCGATCGCCACGATCTACAAGCGGTTCGGGCCTGCCGTCCTGACGGTCATCCTCGTTGGACTGGGGCTGCTGCTCGTCGGCGCGATGTGGCTCATCGGTCGTCTGAACGCTTGGGGGCAGGTCTTCGGCTGGATCGTGACGCAGGGCCCCGAGGGTCTCGCCGTCGGGCTGCTGATCACCCTGGTCGCTCTTTCCGGGATCGCCTACGGGCTGTTGCGGCGGACTATCCCCTGACGGATGCCGACACCAGGCAGCGGGGCTCCCGGCCAGATGGCCGGGAGCCCTCAGCGTACCTGCACCACCGCCACGTCGTCATCGCTGTCGTCGCCGCTCGCACGTCGTAGGCAATCTTTACTCATCGACGCTGACGTGCCGAGCCCCTACGGTCGGGTCGACGCCCCTGTCGCCATTGAGCCAAGGAGACCCATGCCCGCGCACCGTTCCCCCGTCACCGCCCTCGCCGCCGCCGCCCTGGCCGCGCTACTGCTCGCCGGCTGCACCGCCGACGGCACCGGCGCGGACGACGCCTCCGCCGCAACGGCTGACGCGATGGCTCCCGTCACCCAGGAATCTGACGAGGCGCCCGCCGAGCCCGAGGCCGAGCCCGAGGCCGAGCCCCAGGGCGAGCGTCCCGAGGGCCTCGACGCGAGCCTCCCGGTGCCACCCGGCACCCTGGTGAGCGCCACCCCGGAGTCGAGCGCATGGGAGTACATCTACTCGGGCGTCACGAGCGACGAGGCGCGCGCGTTCGCTGACTCACTGAAAGAGATGGGCTTCAAGCAGAAGGTTACCGTCGACTCCGACGGCGTCGAGCAGTGGTACTTCCAGAGCGCCGAGTGGGCGATCAAGCTCGAAGAGACCCATGCGGACGAGAGCCTGCGCTACTGGGTGGACCCGATCTCCGAATAGGCGACGCGCCATCCCTTGACGGATGCCGAAACCACGCAGAGGGGCTCCCGGCCAGATGGCCGGGAGCCCCTCGTCAGTGCCCGTGGATCACTGCACGATGATGGTGCTGAACGCGTTGGGGTTCTCCGAGATCCAGGCCTCAACAGCCTCGGCCTCGCGGCCCTCGCCGTACTCGTTCACGACCATGTCCTCAAGCGAGGCGTAGTCCGCGTCGCTCAGCTGGATGCCGGCGATGAGGTCGGCTGCCTCGGGGCAACGCTCCGAGAATCCGGCGGTGCCGAGGAAGTGCAGAGCCTCGGGCTCGCCCATGGCGCCCTGCGGGTCCTCGAGGTCCTTCAGACCGTAGGCCGCGTTGGCCCAGAACGGACGCCACGAGGTCACGACGATGTCCTCCTGTGCGTCGACGGCGTTGCCGAGCTCGGTGAGCATCGCGGCGGTCGACGAGGTGACGAGCTCGTACTCGCCGTCCAGGCCATATGCGGGCATCATGACGTCCTGGGTCTGAGCGGTCAGGCCCGCGCCCGGCTCGATGCCGACGATGCGGCCGCCGAAACGGTCCGCGTTGCCCGCGAGGTCCTCGATCGAGGTGATGTCGACGTAGTCGGGAACCGCGATCGTGAGCTTGGCGCCCTCGTAGTAGGCGTCCAGGTCCTCGATGTTGTCGCCGTACTCCTCCATGTACGAGGCGTGAGTGAGCTCAGGCCATGCGGAGGGGTAGATGTCGACGTCGCCCTGGGCGAGACCGGCGTAGAGCGGGCCCGCTTCGGTGAGCGTCTGCATCTCGACGTCGATGCCGAGCGCGCCGAGCTGGTTCTGCAGCAGGTACGCGGTGCTCAGGCCGTCCGTCCACGAGGGGAGGAAGCCGAGCGTGACGGTCTCGCAGCTCATGTCGCCGGAGGCGTCGGTCTGGTCGCCACTGGGCTCGGAGGCGCTGCTGCAGCCCGCGAGCGCGAGTGTGGCCACGGCCCCGAGAGCCAATGCTGTGCTGAGGTGTCGCTTGTTCATGTGAAACGCATCCTTCATGTATGTCTCGTTCGTTCCGTATCTTCTTCTCTTGGTGGGAAGCCGCGTGGTGTCCGCGCTCCTCCTCAGCCGGTGGTCACCGGCTGCCCGTGGGCTGGAGTGCCTCCGTTCCCACGTGGTTCTGTGTGTCCTCGTCCCTCGACTGCGCGGCTACTGTGGCGCGCGCGGTCCGTCGGCGCGCGAGCACGCTCCGTAGCGACGAGGGGTAGTCGGCGCGGTTGCCCAGCGCTGCAGTCACCCGGTCCAGGTAGACGGCGATGATCACGACGCCGAGGCCTGCCTCCACGCCAAGGGCGAGATTGACCGTCGACACCGACTGGACGACGATCTTGCCGAGGCCGTCCGCGCCGACGATTCCGGCGAGAACCGCCATCGACAGTGCCAGCATGATGACCTGGTTGACACCGGCCATGATCGTCGGCGTCGCCAACGGCAGCTGGATGCCGCGCAGGATCTGCGAGGGCGTTGCGCCGAAAGCCTGGCCAGCCTCGACGGTCTCCGAATCGACTCCGCGGATGCCGAGCTCGGTCAGGCGCACGCCCGGAGGCAGCGCGAAGATGACCGTCGCAACCAGGCCCGGCACGACCCCGATGCTGAAGAACGTGATGGCAGGGATCAGGTAGACAAACGCCGGCATCGTCTGCATGAAGTCCAGCACCGGCTTGAGAATCGTCCGTACCGTGTCGTTTCGTGCCGACCAGATCCCGAGCGGAATCGCAATGGCTAGCGCGACCACGGTCGCCACCAGGACCAGGGAGAGCGTCTGCATGGTCGGGATCCAGAGGTCCATCGCAATGATGAACACAAAGGCCAGCACCGTGCCGACAGCCATCTGCCACGACCGCACGAGCCATCCGATGAGCGCGAAGACGACGATCATCGCGGGGATGGGGATGATCAGGAGGATGTCGGTGAGTCCGTCGACGAGGAATCGCACGACGACGGTGATGAAATCGAACAGACCGCTGAGGTTATCTCGCAGCCAGTCGACGACTGTCTCGACCCACTGGCCGATAGGAATGCGGAAATCCATCAGACAACCTCTTCCGCGTCGCTGGTGTGTTCTTCGTCATGGGGCACCTGCGCGAGCACTTCGTCGATCTCTGCCCCCGAAACAGGAATGACCGGGATCGTGATCTCGCCCGTGGCGCCGGTTCCTGGCCCGAGCGCTGCCAGGAGAGTCACGCGGGGAATGACGCCGGTCAATCTGCCGTGGTCGTCGACAACAGCCAAGGGCAGGGGCGACTCGACAGAGGGCACGAACAGGTTGATGAGTACCTCATCCTCCCGAACGCTCTGCGGGGCCCGCTTGATCGCCGAACCGATCGACTTCTCTCCCGCCTGGACGAGCTTCATCGCGTCACGGTCGGTGACGATCCCCACGAGCCTGCGGTCGCGTCCCACGACGTAGGCCGCGGCGGTGTAGGCGTCGCGCATCTGCCGCAGCGCGGTCCGCGGACCCGCGGTCTCGGTGACGACGGCGCGGGGCCGTTCCATCACGTTCGCCGCGGTCAACACGCGCGCACGATCCACGTCTTGGACGAACTGCTCCACGTAGTCGTTGGCGGGGTCGGTGAGGATGTCCTCGGGTGTGCCGATCTGCACGATGCGGCCATCGCGCATCACGGCGATGCGGTCACCGAGGAGCATCGCCTCATTGAGGTCGTGGGTGATGAAGACGATCGTCTTCTGCAGCTTCTCCTGAAGCTCGAGCAGTTGCTCCTGCATTTCCCGTCGAATCAGGGGGTCCAGGGCGCTGAAAGCCTCATCCATCAGCAGCACGTCAGGATCGGCTGCCAACGCGCGAGCGATCCCCACACGCTGCTGCATGCCGCCGGAGAGTGCCGAGGGAAGCTTGTCTCCCCAGCCTTCGAGCCCGACCAGCGCGAGGATCTCTTCCGCCTTCGCCAGCCGCTCGGAGCGCTCGACACCACGGAGCTGCAACGGGTAGGCGACGTTGTCAGCGACGGACCGATGCGGCAGCAGCGCGAAGTGCTGGAAGACCATCGACACGCGATCGCGCCGCAACTCACGCAGCTTGGCGGGCGTCGTGTCGGTGACCGACTCGCCGCGGACAGTGACGGACCCGGCGGTTGCCTCGTACAGTCCGTTGAGCATGCGGATGATCGTTGACTTGCCGGACCCCGACAGGCCCATGATCACGAAGATCTCGCCGGGGGCGACCGCGAAGCTCGCGTCGATGACGGCGGCGGTCCCCTCATCTGCGACGTCAGCGCGCGACTGTCCAGCGCGAAGACGTTTGACGGCCGACTGGGGGTTCTTGCCGAAGACCTTGAAAAGGCCTTGCGCTTCTAACGCAGGAGTTGTGGTCACTGTGCACCTTGGCAGCCGCTGCAGCTGGCTGCATCGGTCACGCCCGGGTGGCGATCACGGGCACGCGGAAACGGGCACGCATGCGCTGGCGTCGAATGTCGGATTCGAGCACGATCACCGACCGTACGCTCGCCGACAGTGAAAATCGGCAACCGCGGACTGGGTCGACGGGTTCGGGGAACCCAGCGAGCCAAGTTACCAGGCTTCCCCGCCGATAGCCACCCGGCGACTTGACTCATGTAAAAGGTC
>NZ_DCBW01000040.1:0-3411 GCF_002313585.1 Microbacterium sp. UBA1097
CGGAGCCTCCGGCGGCGTGGGCCCACCCCGGGGCGTCCGCGTCTACCCCTCCCGGACAAACGAAAAAGGGCCCCTTTCGGGACCCACTTTCGTTTGTGCGCGAGGGGGGACTTGAACCCCCACGCCCTATACGGGCACTAGCACCTCAAGCTAGCGCGTCTACCTATTCCGCCACCCGCGCAGAGTGGTTTCGGCTTCGCAACCGAAGATCGACATTATCACGTCCGCGGCACCGCCGATAATCGCAGGAGGTCTCGACCCGAAACATTCGCGTCGTCTGATCGCGGTAGGTTGGTGGCCGTGTCGCATACCGAATCGGATCTCCCCGAAGTCGTCGTCGTCGCCCGGGACCTCATCCGTTTCGACACCACGAACTGGGGTGGGGGACAGGCCCGCGGCGAACGCGAAGCCGCAGAGTACGTGGCCGACTATCTTCGGAAGCTCGACCTGACGCCCGAGATCTACGAACCGATCGACCGGCGAACGAACGTCGGCGTTCGCATTCCGGGAGTGAACCGCGACAAGCCCGCGCTTGTTGTCCACGGGCACCTCGACGTCGTGCCAGCTGTCGCTGAGGACTGGTCGGTCGACCCCTTCGCAGGAGAGATTCGCGACGGGATGCTGTGGGGACGCGGCGCGGTCGACATGAAGGACATGGACGCCATGATCCTCACCTCTGTCGCAGACATCCTGCGCAGCGGGCGTCAGCCAGCGCGTGACCTCGTGGTGACCTTCTTCGCGGACGAAGAAAACGGCGGCGGCGAGGGCTCCGCACTGGTCGTTCGCGACCACCCGGAGTGGTTCGCTGGCGCGACCGAGGCCATCAGCGAGGTCGGCGGTTACTCGATCGACCTCGCCGGTCGCCGCGCCTACCTCCTGCAAGTCGGCGAGAAGGCGCTGGTCTGGATCCGCCTCATCGCCCGCGGACGGGCCGCTCACGGCAGCGCCTTCCATGAAGACAACGCTGTCACCCGCCTCGCCGAGGCCGTCGCCGCGCTCGGACGCACGGCGTGGCCGGTGGAACTGACCGCGACGACGGAACGGCTGACCCAACGGATCGCCGAACTCACCGGCCAGGCATCGGATGACCCTGATGCGGTGGCCGCGGCGGCAGGGCCGGCGTCGAGATTCCTACGCTCCACCATCCGCACCACGACGAATCCGACTGCGCTCGCCGCCGGGTACAAGCACAATGTCATCCCGGACCGCGCCGAGGCGTTGATCGACGTGCGGACCCTTCCTGACGGCGAGGATGGTGCCCTGCGCGCCATCCAGGACATCGTCGGGCCGGACATCGAGATCGAGGTCGTCCACCGCGACATCGGTCTCGAGGTGCCCTTCGAGGGCGAACTGGTCGATGCGATGGTCGCTGGCCTCCGGCGACACGACCCGGGCGTTCCGGTCCTCCCGTACCTGATGAGCGGAGGCACCGACAACAAGGCACTGGCTGAACTCGGCATCCGAGGCTACGGGTTCGCGCCGCTGCGGCTTCCGGCGGATCTGGATTTCACCGGTATGTTCCACGGTGTTGACGAGCGAGTCCCGCTCGACTCGCTCGTCTTCGGTCAGCGCGTGCTGACCGACCTGCTGTTGTCTTACTGATCCGGAAGGCATCCATGCTGCTGGAAGCAATCATCCTCGGCCTCGTGCAGGGGCTCACGGAGTTTCTGCCGGTCTCATCGAGTGCTCACCTGCGCATCCTGGGCGAATTTCTTCCGAGCGCTGAGGACCCGGGTGCAGCCTTCACCGCCATCACCCAGATCGGTACCGAGGCGGCGGTCGTCGTCTTCTTCTGGCGCGATATCGTGCGGATCGTCTCACGCTGGTCGCTCGCCCTCGTCGGGAGGGCGCCGCGGAATGATCCCGACGCCCGCATGGGCTGGCTCATCATCATCGGATCGGTGCCGATCGTCGTGCTCGGGCTGCTCTTCCAAGATCAGATCGAGACGACGCTCCGATCGCTCTGGCTCGTCGCCGGAATGCTCATCTTCTTCGGCGTACTGCTGGGCATCGCCGACCTCGTGGGTGCGAAGCGGCGAAAACTGGACCAGCTCACCCTGGGACACGGCGTCATCTTCGGGTTCGCGCAAGCTCTCGCCCTGGTCCCCGGAGTCTCGCGGTCTGGCGGCACGATCACCGCCGGACTGTTCCTCGGTTACGAACGCGCGGCTGCAGCCCGGTACGCCTTCCTCCTGGCGATCCCTGCGGTCTTCGGCAGCGGCTTCTATCAGTTGTTCAAGAGCTGGGACGAGCAGGGGCCGTTCACCCCGATAGAGACTGCTGCTGCCACCGGTGTGGCCTTCATCGTCGCGCTCGGCGTCATCGCCTTCTTCATGAGCTGGATCTCCAAGCGCAGCTTCCTGCCGTTCGTGGTCTACCGGGTAGCCCTCGGGGCGACGTTGCTCGTGCTGCTGAGCATGGGCGTCATCCAGCCCTACTGACTCGGGTGAGCGGGGCCGAAACGGGTCAGGGCTTGCGAGGCTCGTCGCGTCCACCGCGACCGGGCCCGTCGCCGCGACGACGAAGGTACTTCTCGAACTCTTGCGCGATGGCATCCCCCGACGCTTCCGGCGAGTCCCACGTGTCCCGCGTGCGTTCGAGCTGGTGGATGTACTCCGTCATCTCCTCATCGTCGGCCGCCGCAGCGTCGATGGAGGCCTCCCACGTGCGTGCCTGAGCGGGAAGGTCGCCGCGGTCGAGCTTCGCGCCCGTGATGTCTTCAAGCCGATCGAGCAGTGCCAGGCTCGCCTTGGGTGAGGGAGTGTGGCCGGCGACGTAGTGCGGGACGCTGGCCCACAATTGCGCCGCCGGGATGCCGGCAGCCGTCGCGACGTGCGAGATCACACTCAGGATGCCGACGGGGCCCTCGTAGGAGCTGCGCTCAAGTCCCAAGGACGTCCGCACCGGTTCGCTCTCGCTACCCGCGAAGACAGAGATCGGACGAGTGTGCGGAACATCCGCCATCATCGACCCCATCGCAACGAACCCGGTGATGTCTTCGCGCAGGGCGACATCGACAAGTTCGGACGCGAAAGCCTGCCATGCTCGCGCCGGCTCGACCCCCGTGAGCAGCCAGAGCTGCGTGCCCCGCGTCGCGCGGGTGGGACGGTGAATTGTCGTCTCTGGCCATGTCAGCTCGCGGGCGCCATCCGCGGTCGTGCGAATCTGGGGACGCGTGTACTGATAGTCGAAGTACAGTTCGGGATCGACCGAGTAGACAGTCTCGTAGCCGCCGGAGTCGCGCAGATGAGCGACCGCCGAGGACGCTGCTTCACCCGCGTCGTTCCAGCCGTCGAATGCGGCGACGAGAACCCTGCGTCCCAGTCCCTCCACGTGACCTCCTCAGGTGGCGATCCATCCAGAATAGGACGCCGCTGTCGGGCGGGTGCGAGAAACGTCGAGGTCGGGGGG
>NZ_DCBW01000059.1:0-15279 GCF_002313585.1 Microbacterium sp. UBA1097
CCGCGCGCTGCGCAGCGCGGCGCGTGGAGTGGCGGTGGGGACAAGTCCCCCCTCGCGCACAAACGAAAGTGGGTCCCGAAAGGGGCCCTTTTTCGTTTGTCCGGGCTTCGCTAGCTCGTTACGGTTTCGCTGTCCGCGGCGGGGATGTTGCAGACATCGCCTTCGCAGACGATCCCGTCACCACCGAGCATGGTGAACGGCTGGGCAGCATCCTGTTGGGTCGGGGACGAACCGCTCATGCCGGAGTCCGCTCCGACGCCACCTGGGCGAGCACCTGAGCGAAGGTCGCGCTCTCCTGTGCCCCCGAAACGCCGTACTTGCCGTCGAATACGTAGAAGGGCACACCCTGGATGCCGTACGCGGCAGCTTGCGCGACATCCGCCTTCACCGCGGCGGTGTACTGGCCGGACTCGAGCGCGCGGACGACGTCATCATGGTCGAGCCCGACCGTGGCGGCGAGATCGGCGAGATCATCGACCCGGCCGACGTGCCCGCCATCGACGAAGTATGCCTTCAGCAACGCTTCCTTCATCTCTTCCTGCAGACCGTGCGCCTTCGCATAGTGCAAGAGTTCGTGGGCCTTGATCGTGTTCGTCTGATGGATGTGGTCGTAGTCGTAGGCGAGCCCCTCGCCTGCAGCGAGCGTCGTCACCCGCTCGACCATCTGAGCGGCCTGCTCCGGCGAGACCCCCTTGCGCTCGGAGAGGTACTGCACCGGCGACCCGTCGTAATCGACAGGCGTGTCAGGGGCAAGCTCGAAGGAGTGATACTCGATCTCCACGGGTACTCCGGACGCCGCCACGCCCTTCTCGAAGCGCCGCTTGCCGATGTAGCACCAGGGGCACTGCACATCGGACCAGACATCGACCTTGATCGGGGCAGCAGAAGACTCGCTCATGTCACACCGAACCGCGGTATCCCCGACACTATTCCCGGCGGCAGCGGCGGAAGCGGGCTCGCGGTCAGCCGACCGTCACTCCGAACAGCAGCCCCAGAAGGTAGGTCACCGCTGCCGCACCGAATCCGATCGCAAGCTGTCGCAGCGCGCGCTTCAGGGGCGGACCGCCGGACAGCAGCCCCACCGTGGCCCCTGTGGCCAGGAGCGCGACACCGACGAGCGCCAGCGCTGTCGCTACTGCGGCGAGTCCGGATAGTCCGAAGATCCACGGCAGCACCGGGATGATCGCTCCGGATGCGAAGAACAGGAAGCTGGAGAGCGCTGCGCCCCACGCACTTCCGACGACGTCGTCCTCGGCAGCGCCCGCCACGCCTCCGCGGGCCAGAGCGCCGGGACCCGCCGTTTGAGCATCGCCGATGATCGCTCGCGCCGCCGTTAGCGCCTCTTCCTCTGGCATCCCGCGCGTGCGAAACACCAGAGCCAGTTCGTTCGCATCGAGGTCGAGGAACGACAACACCTCGTCGGCGTAATCGTTCGGCTGCGTCGCCGCGAGCAGCTCGCGCTGGGATCGCACCGAGACGAACTCGCCGGCACCCATTGACAGCGCACCGGCGAGAAGGCCCGCGATACCGCTGAACAGCACGAGTTGCGGGGCGACTCCGGTCGCACCGATTCCCATCACCAGGGCGAGGTTCGAAACCAGTCCGTCGTTCGCGCCGAACACCGCGGCTCGGAACGTCCCCGACAGCCGCCGTCGCCCGCGGGCCGCAAGCCCACGCACGACCTCGTGATGGATCTTCTCGTCGGCCGCCATCTGCGAAGTCGCATGCGGATCGCTGTCGTAGGGAGAGCGCGCTTCGGCGTTTTGGGCGAGAGCGAGCACGAAGATCGAACCGAAGTGACGCGCCATCCACGCAAGCATTCGAGTCGACACGCGGGGTCGCGGCAGCGTACTGGGCTCGCCCCCGAGCAACTGCAGCCAGTGCGACTCGTGCCGACGTTCGGCATCGGCGAGGGCTTCCAGGATCGCGCGCTCTTCGCCGGTGCGGCGAGCAGCCAGCTCACGGTATACGCGCGCTTCAGCGCGCTCGTCCACGAGGTACTGAGCCCACCTCCGCCGCTCACCAGCCGTCGATTCGGCGTTCATCGGGCTCCTTCTGTGGTCCTCCCCAGGCTAGGAGACGCCACCGGGCCCCCGATGCCGAATCCGTGGATTCGCAGCATTTTGGAGCACCGAATCCCGGCTACGACCTCACTCGGGCACGCAACACATCGATGCGCGCCTGGAGCTGCGCGACAGTTGCGTGCGAGACGGCGGGGCCGCCACAGATGCGGCGAAGCTCGGCATGAACGTGGCCGTGTTGCTCACCAGACTGTCTCGCATAGAGCCCCACGAGGCTGTTGAGCAGCTGCCGTTGTTCCTTCAGCGTGCGGTGCAGGGCTGGAGGCGGCGAGGGCGGCGCGTCATCCGTCGCCCCCACTTCGCGCTCCTTTGCTTCGCGCGCCTGCCGGTGACGGCTTTGCCGCGCCTGCCGCTGCATCAGCAGATCGTGCACGTGTTCGGGTTCGAGTAGCCCGGGAAGGCCGAGGAACTCCTCCTCTTCCGGCGTTCCGGGGGTGGCGAGCTGTCCGAACTCCTTGCCGTCGAACAGCACGCGGTCGAAATGGGCGATGGCACCCAGCGCGGCGTACTCGAACTCGTCGGTCAGCGCGTCGGATGTCGCATCCTCACGCTCGGCCGCCGCGAGCAGGTCATCTTCGGCCGACCACTCGCCGTCCTCGTCAGACGGCCGATCGAGGGCGTGATCGCGCTGCCGCTCGAGTTCGCCCGCCAGAGCGAGAAGCGGCGGCACGTGCGGAAGAAAGATGCTCGCGGTCTCGCCACGGCGTCGCGCGCGCACGAAACGCCCGATGGCCTGGGCGAAGAACAGCGGGGTGGACGCCGACGTTGCGTAGACGCCGACCGAAAGCCGTGGCACGTCGACGCCCTCAGACACCATTCGTACCGCGACCATCCACCGGGTCGTGTCGGCGGCGAAGGTCTCGATACGCGCGGATGCCTCGGGCTCGTCCGACAGCACGACGGTGGGCTCCTCACCGGTCACTGCCTGCAGGATCTGCGCGTAGGCCCGAGCGGCGGTCTGGTCGGTGGCGATCACGAGGCCACCGGCATCCGGGACGTGCTCTCGCACTTCGGTGAGCCGGCGGTCGGCGGAGCGCAGCACTGCCGGAATCCACTCGCCGCCGGGATCGAGAGCTGTCCGCCAGGCCTGCGCCGTGATGTCTTTCGTGTTGTCTTGCCCGAGTTGGGCCTCCATCTCGTCGCCGGTGCGGGTTCGCCACCGCATGTGGCCGGCGTAGACAAGAAAGAGCACGGGACGCACGACACCGTCTTCGAGCGCACGTCGATACCCGTAGTCGTAGTCGGTACGAGACACCCGGATGCCGTCGGCGGTGGGGTGGTACTCCACGAAGGGGATGGGCGCCGTGTCGCTGCGGAACGGCGTACCCGACAGCAGCAGCCGCCGCGTTGCACGTCCGAAGGCCTCGCGGAGGGCGTCTCCCCAGCTGAGGGCATCCCCGCCGTGGTGCACCTCGTCGAGGATCACGAGGGTTCGGGCCGACTCGGTCACCACCCGATGCACCGATGCCTTCGTGGCGACCTGCGCGTACGTGACCGCGACCCCGTGGTAATGGCGGGCCGGGCGAGTGTGCCGATTCGTGAAGTGCGGGTCAAGCCGCAGCGAGACCCGGGCTGCAGCGTCGGCCCACTGGGTCTTCAGATGCTCGGTCGGGGCGACCACGACGACCCGGTCGATGATGTTGCGCCGCAGCAACTCGGTAGCAAGGCGCAGTGCGAAGGTCGTCTTGCCGGCGCCGGGCGTCGCGGCAGCGAGGAAGTCGCGAGGTCCACCGCCGGGACCGTCGGGCCCGTCCATGTCGAAGTACCGGTCGAGGGCTTCGGCCTGCCACGCGCGGAGGCGCCCGGCCGTTCCCCAGGGTGCACGCTGCGGGTAGGACGGCGACAGGTGTTCGGCGGCGAAGCTCCCCCGGGGATGGTCAGATGCCGGGACCGGCGCTGTCTCGTGCACGCTCCCCCTCCCACAAACATCGGTCGCTCGTCGGACCGCCCGACTACGATAGACGACCAGGAGGACAGAGCATGGCCGCCACCGACGAACACCGAACTCCGTTCATCGCGAACAGCGAACCTCACCCCTGGCGACGGTTCGTGGCGCTCGGTGATTCGTTCACGGAAGGCATCGGTGACCCCGACCCGACCCACCCCGGATCGCACCTGGGCTGGGCCGATCGCGTAGCTGAGGTGCTGGGATCACAGTCAGAAGACTTCGCATACGCAAATCTCGCGGTGCGCGGCAAACTCATCGCCCAGATCGTCGACGAACAGGTCGAGCCGGCACTCGAGCTTTCTCCCGACCTGATCACGTTCTGCGCGGGGGGCAACGACGTCATCCGGCCCGGTACCGACCCTGACGAGATCTCGCAGTTGTTCGAGGATGCGGTCGTGCGTCTGAGCAGCACCGGCGCGACAGTCGTGATCTTCACGGGCATCGACACGAGCTTCACTCCCGTCTTCCGCGCGTTTCGCGGGAAGATCGCGATCTATAACGAAAACCTGCGCGCCATCGCAGACCGCTACGACTGCATCGTCGCCGACCAGTGGTCGCTCAAAGAGATTCAAGATCCCCGGTTCTTCGATGACGACAGACTCCACCTGAACGCGCTGGGTCACCACGAGGTCGCGCGGATGGTCTTGCGTGCGTTGAATGTGTCCAACGACCTCGTGCCGATGCAGCCGGATCCCTTCCCGACCCGCACGTGGCGCGAAGCGCGTGCCGGAGATCTCGTCTGGGCACGCACGCACCTCGTGCCGTGGGTCCTGCGGCGCCTGCGACACCAGTCATCGGGCGACAACCTGACAGCCAAGCGCCCTCAACCGCTCCCGATCGCGACCACCGGTGCGATCAGCCTGCCGACAGAGGATGCCTGAGCGCCCACAGCGCGACAGCGCTCGCGGCGGCAACGTTCAGTGAGTCGACGCCTCCCGCCATCGGGATGGTCACGACAGTGTCAGCAACGCCAAGAGCTTTCGGTGTGAGCCCGTCGCCCTCGGCGCCAAGCAAAAGCGCCACACGGGAGGTCGGCTCGAAGTCGTCGAGCGAAACAGCGTCCTCACGCAGCGCAAGAGCGGCGATCTGGAAGCCTTCCTCGTGCAGAATGCTGCGGGTCTGGTCCCAGTCGGGTAGGCGCGTCCACGGCACTTGGAAGACCGTTCCCATGCTCACTCGGACGCTGCGCCGGTAGAGCGGATCGGCACAGCGCGCAGACACCAGCACTGCATCGGCGCCCAGCCCTGCGCAGGCGCGGAAGATCGCCCCCACGTTGGTGTGATCGACGATGTCCTCGAGCACAACGACGAGTCTCGCCTCCCGCAGCACGTCTCGAAGCGGCGGCATCTCCGGCCGGTGCATCGCCGCCAGAGCGCCACGGTGCACGGCGTAGCCTGTGAGGCGCTCAGCGAGGTCGGCACCGACGACGTAGACCGGAACGTCCGGGTGCTGCGCGAGCAGCGGGGCGAGATCATCGATCCACTTCTGCTGGGTCAGGACCGAACGCGGCCGATGACCCGCACCCAGCGCGCGGGCAATGACCTTCGCGGATTCTGCGATATACAGCCCCCCTGCGGGCTCGATGCGTCGACGCAGGGCGACATCGGTGAGATCGCGGTAATCCTCCAGCCGTGGGTCGTTGGCATCCAGGATGTCGACGCGCTGCATCCTTTGATCCTCTCACTCGTGCGGTGCGGACCCAGCAGCACGAAACATGCCGGAAAACGTGGATGCCTAAACTTGAACCAGGCGAGACAGAGGAGGCAGGGATGTCGCTCATCGACGGCGCTGCCACGGACGTTCCCGAAGCTCTCGCCCATGCGCTGCGCGTCCTTGACGGGCGCTCAATGACGATCCTCACCGGTGCTGGCGTTTCGACCGACTCGGGAATCCCGGACTATCGCGGAAAGGGTGCGCCGGTGCGCCGCCCCATGACCGTCGAGCAGTTTCTTGGCAGCGATGCCGCACGTCGGCGCTATTGGGTCGGCTCCCACCTCGGGTGGCGCAGCTTCGCCTCGGCAGAACCCAATGCGGGGCATCGTGCCATCGCCACACTCGAAGAGCACGGGGTTGCCACCGGGGTGATCACACAGAACGTGGACGGTCTGCACGTGCGGGCCGGCAGCCGCCGCGTGGTTGAGCTGCACGGCACGATGCGTCGCGTGTTCTGCACCCGCTGCGGCCAGGTCTTCGACCGGCGGGATCTGTCTTCACGGGTGGAGAGTGACAACCCCTGGCTGGTCACGACGCACGAACTGCCCCTTGGACCCGATGGCGATGTGACGCCCGAAAGTACCGACGGTTTCATCGTGCCGGACTGCTCGGTGTGCACGGGAACCCTCAAACCCGATGTCGTCTTCTTCGGCGAGTACATTCCGACCGAGAAGTTCCGTGAGGCAGAGCAGCTCGTCCTGGGCAGCGAAGCCCTCGTCATCGCCGGCTCTTCTCTCGTGGTGAACTCCGGCATCCGCCTGCTGGAACGGGCGCGCCGCCGGCGAATCCCGATCGTGATCATCAACCGCGGTCAGACGCGAGCGGACGGGCGCGCCACCGTGAAGATCGACGGTGGAACCTCCGAGGCCCTCACAGCGCTGCTCGAGGGATTGGTGACGCCAGTCGGTCAGCGAGAGCTGGCAAGTAGTCTCGAGAGGTGACCCACCTCACGCTCATCCGTCATGGCGAGACGGACTGGAATCGCGCCCGGCTCATTCAGGGCAGTACCGACATCCCCCTCAACGAGACTGGACGAGCGCAAGCCCGTCAGACCGCCGAACGGCTACGCGGAGCACTCGAAGACCCGACCGCTGCGCGCATCGTCAGCAGCGACCTCTCTCGCGCCCGTGAGACAGCGCAGATCATCGCTGACCAGTGGGGATCGGAGGCGCCGCTGGCGTACTCGGCGCTCCGTGAGCGCGCCTACGGCGAGGCCGAAGGGCTGACGGTCGATGATTTCGCCGTGCGGTGGGGCAACTGGTACACGGCCGAGGTGCCCGGCGCGGAATCGCGGGAGCAGCTGCAGCTGCGGGCGTTCGCGGCATTGGATGCCGTCGTCACCGACGCTCTTGCCGCTCAGCCCGATCTCACGCGAGTATTCGTGGTCACTCACGGCGCACTCATCCGTTCCGTCATCCATCACGTGAGCGACGGCAGGCTACCTGCCCGCGAAGAGCGGCTTGCCAACGGATCCGACTACACCTTCCAGTACTCGCCCGATGGACTCACCTTGGTCGACTACGCGGGGGCGGCAGTCTCCCTATAGGTTGGGCATACCGATCCGCCCATCGGACTGCGCTACGCAGCTCGCTCAGTTTCGTGATGACATTGTGAGCAACATGAGCAATCCGCGAATCAGCAACATGCTAGCCTTCCGCGATATGACCGCTCTTGACCATGTCGACCTTGAGCTCCTGGCTGCGCTCGCGGCGGACCCGCGCGCGACCGTGGTGGCACTGTCGGATCGCCTCGGTCTGTCTCGGAACACCGTGCAGGCGCGGATGTCGAGGCTCGACAAGGCAGGCGTCTTCCTCTCGTACGAACGGGCTCTCTCCCCCACCGCTCTGGGTTTTCCCATTGAGGCATTCCTCAACGTCACGGTCCGCCAGGCTGACTTGCCACGGATCACAGCAGAACTCGAGAGAATCCCCGAGATCGTTCAGGTGCACGGCCTGAGCGGGACCGTGGATTTGCTCGTCCGAGTAGCGTGCCGCGATACCCAGCATCTGTTCGATACCGATGCCCGCATCCTCGCGATCGAGGGCGTCGAGCGCACCGAGACCTCGCTGGCGATGGGTGAAGTGATCGGCTATCGGGTGGGCCCACTCATGGAGCTGGCACGAGAGGAACGCTAGCTTTCTCTTCCTTCGCGGCCTCGCCGGGATCGGAACGCACGAGGATCACTCCCGTCAAGATCATCGCTCCCCCGACTGCCTGCATCACGGTCGGCACCTCGGCGATCACAACCCACGCAATGAGCAGCGCGAACAGAACCTCGGTGAGCCCGACGAACGACGCGACGCGGGAACCGAGCATCGATCCCGCTCGCACCCCGAACGCGTAGCCTCCGGCAGTTGCCACGACAATCACCCACGCGATGGGGACGTACCAGGGAAGGCTGACGCCGGCCAGTACGACGTCGACGTCCGGAGCCGTGAACGCCAAGAAGCCGGTACCCACGAGCACGCCCATCAGAAGTGCGCCGGTGATGAGACCGCCCGAGGCTAGCGCGAGCGGCGGGATGTCGTCGCCGGTCTTCTCGGCGATGAGAAAGTACGCGGCGGTGCAGGCGGCTGCCCCCAAGGCGAGCAGGGTGCCGAGCAGGTCGAAGCTTGCCCCGGCAATGTCGACGACGAGCACGAGGCCCGCGATCGCGAGAACCGAGCCCGCGAGAATGCGGCGGGAGGGTGCTCGCCGGGTGCGCACCCACGCGAGCCCGACGAGCAAGACCGGAGCCAAGTACTGGATGAGCAGGGCCATCGCCACCGGCATCCGTTGCAGGGCAGCGAAGTAGAAGATCTGGCAACCGGCCACTCCGGTGAGCCCGAAAGCCACGATTAGCAGGCCGTGCTTGCGAAGAAAGCCGGGCCGGCGACGGATCGTCACAATCAGCACGGGCGCGAGAATCAGGGCGGCTCCACCCATGCGCAGCAACAGGGTCGCGCCCAGGCTCCATCCTGCCTCCATCAGGGGCTTCATGAAGCTCCCCGAGGACGCGAAGCTCAGCGCGGACAACAGTCCGATCGCGAGCCCCGCCAGCGAGGAGTGCCGACGCGCAGGAGCGGTGAGCACGGGGACCGGAGCGGTCGGAGCGGACATGGGCGGCCTGTCAGGAGTGAAAGGGGGTGACACTCGTGACACACTGGTCACGAACGAAACAGTAGCCCTCGGCATGTCAGGAGTCAACATGGTTTTTATCCATGACACCGAGATGGCCCTGCGCGCGGCCGTCGACCTGGTCAACACGCTGCCCCTCGGCGGTGACGACGACACCCTTACTACCGCAGACGAGTACGATGCCTTCCTCGCACGCTACCCCTACAGCGGCACGGTTTCACGCACGCGTGATGAGCACGAGGCTGTGCGCGCCATCCGGTCTCGTCTTCGCACCCTCTGGGGAGTCGACCGTGAGAGTGCCGTGCCGATCGTCAATGCCATGCTCCGCGACGGTGAGGCGCTTCCCCAACTCGTGATCCACGACGAGTACGACTGGCACGTGCACGCGTCGGATGACGATGCGCCCCTGGCCACACGCATCCTGGTCGAGACAGCGATGGCGTTCGTGGAGGTCATCCGCATGGACGAGTACGATCGGATGCTGGTCTGTGAGGCTGACGACTGCGAAGGAGTTCTGGTCGATTTCTCCCGCAACCGCTCGAAGCGCTACTGCGACACCGGCAACTGCGGCAACCGCATGAATGTCATCGCGTATCGGGCTCGTCGAGCCCAAGAAACGTCCTGATTGCAGCGGCGGCCGGCGCTGGCGTTTCGTAGTGGATGAGGTGTCCGACATCCGCGATCTCGACGAGGGCGGCGTTGGCGAACAGGCGCGCGAGCTCGCGCTCCGCCTCGATCGGCGTGATGTCATCGCGCTCGGCCGCGATGAGCAACGTCGGCTGCGTGATGCGGGAAGCGAATTCCCTGACGTCGTGGGAGACCGAGGCCACAAACGCATCGTGCAGCACATCACGATCGGCGAAGCGCGAGAAGTACGTGTCGTGCTGGTCGTGGATGAACCGGCGCAACTCAGGGTCCCGCGTCTTGGCCATTGACACGCTCATGACCCGCACGACTGCACCGTTTCTCAGGAGCGCAGTACCGACGCCGCTCGGTAGCCGCGCGCCGGCCCAGTAGTAAAAGACCGCGAGCCGGGTGAGGATCCCCCGCGGCCCTTCCAGCGCGGGCGCGCCGATCGGATTCACCAGGATGACACGCGGGGTATCGAGCCCGGCGGCCACGGCGGCAGCCACCACGATCGAGCCGAAAGAGTGACCGAGGATGACCGCCCCCGGCGCGACACGAGAAACGAACTCGGCGAGCCACTCGGCATACAGCGACAGGTCATGCCTGCGCCCGGCGATCGGCGCCGTGTCACCGAAGCCGGGTAGATCGGGCGAGATGATGCGCATTCCCGGGAGGTGAGCGACGACGGGCTCCAGCCCGTGGTGCTCGCCGCGGAAGCCATGAACGGCGACGACGGTGACCGGCGCATCTGCCGGTCCGTAGTCCCAGTACGCAGTCGTGCCGCCGAGCACTGACACCTCACGGCCGGTGACCGGAATCTCGTCCAGAAGCGCGGCGTACGGATGCGGGGCGGGCACCCGACGAGTCTACTGAGCGCACCCGCCCCTTCGACGCTGACAGAAACGACGAAGACCCCGCTCGAAAGCGAGGTCTTCGTCGTGTGCGATTCGTGCTTACTTGCTCGAGCCGCCGAAGTTCTTGAAGCGCTGGTTGAACTTCTCGACGCGACCTGCCGAGTCCATGATGCGCTGCTTGCCGGTGTAGAACGGGTGCGAGGCGGAGGAGATTTCGACGTCGATGACGGGGTACTCCACGCCGTCCAGCTCGATCGTCTTGTCGCTGCTGACCGTCGAACGCGTGAGGAAGGTCTCGCCGGAACCGAGGTCGCGGAACACGACAGCCTGGTAGTCGGGGTGAATGTCAGTCTTCATGGGGTTCCTTGCCGAGATGGGGAAAGAAAGTCTGCGGTGCGCTGGCACCAAAGGACGAGTCTACCAGGTTCGCGTGCGGATGCCGATCACGACGTCCGCGCCCGTGCAGCGTATCGACCGGCTTCCTCGTGCAGGGCTATGGGCACCCCGAACGCGGTGCTGAGCGCATCCTCCGTGAGTGTCTCGCGCAGTGGCCCCGCTGCGATGACGGCGCCATCGCGCAACAACAGCACGTGGGTGAAGCCCACCGGGATCTCTTCCACGTGATGGGTGACCATGACCATGGCGGGAGTCGTCGGCTCGGCGGCGTAGCCGCTCAGGAGCGTGAGAAGTTCCTCGCGCGAGCCGAGGTCCAAGCTCGCGGTGGGTTCGTCCAGCAGCAGCAGTTCGGGGTCTGTCATGACCGAGCGTGCGATCTGCACGCGCTTCTGCTCGCCGTCGGAGAGCGTGCCGAAGGTGCGCGTTGCAAGATCATCGAGCTGCCACTCGGCAAGCACCCGCATCGCACGGCGAACGTCGACCTGGTCGTACTCTTCGCGCCAGCGACCCATCACCGCGTAAGCGGCGGTCATCACGACATCCAGCACTGTCTCGTCCGGCGGGATGCGACGCGCCATCGATGTGGACGCGAAACCGACGCGCGGACGCAGCTCGAACACGTCGGTACGCCCGATCCGCTCCCCCAGGATGCTCACGCGACCCGAGGTCGGGTGAAGCAGCGACGCCGAAAGCTCAAGCAGGGTTGTCTTCCCTGCGCCATTCGGGCCGAGCACGACCCAGCGCTCGTCCTCGGACACTGTCCAATCGATGTGATCGATGATGTCTCGGGCGTTTCTGCGGACGACGACGTCGGAGAATTCGAGCACCTGAGCCATGCGTTCCAGCCTATCGGGCGCCGCGTGTCACCTCGGCGTAGAGCGCGGCGGTTTGCTCCGCGATGCGCTGCCAGCTGAACTCTGTTACCGCGCGCTTGCGACCCGCTAGCCCGTACTCCTTCGCTCTCTCGCGATCGCTCACGACCTCGCCCAGAACCCGGGCAAGGTCGGCGACGAACGCCTCGGGATCCAGTGGCGTTCCGGTGCCGTCCGTGACCTGTTCGATCGGAACCAGCCTGCCCGTCACACCGTCGGCGACGACTTCCGGGATGCCGCCAGTGGCGGTGCCGACGACTGCTGCGCCGCACGCCATGGCCTCAAGGTTCACAATGCCGAGGGGCTCGTAGATCGACGGGCATACGAAGGTCGTCGCCGCGGTCAGCGCCACGCAGAGCTCGTGTCGGCTGAGGTGGCGGTCGATCCAGACCACCCCATCGCGTGTCTCCTGCAACCCCCGAACAAGTCCCTCGACCTCAGCGAGGATCTCGGGCGTGTCCGGGGCGCCGGCGCACAGGATGAGCTGCACCTCCGGGTCCAAACGCTCGGCCGCGCGCAGCAAATACGGCAGACCCTTCTGCCGTGTGATGCGCCCGACGAAGACGATCGATGGTCGGGTCGGATCGATGCCGAGCGCGGCGAGGGTCTCGGCATCCTCGACCGGATGCCACTGCTCGGTGTCGATGCCGTTGTAGATGACCCGGACGGTCGCCGGATCGAGGTCGGGGTAGCTGCGCAGGATGTCGGCACGCATGCCCTCGCTTACCGCGACGATCGCCGCTGCGCCGTGGTACGCGGTGCGTTCGATCTCACTCGAGACCGCGTATCCGCCGCCGAGTTGTTCGGCCTTCCATGGGCGGAGCGGCTCGAGGCTGTGTGCTGTGACGATGTGGGGGATGCCGTGGAGCAGCCCTGCCACGTGCCCGGCGAAGTTGGCGTACCACGTGTGGGAGTGCACGACAGCGGCGCCTGCCACATCGTCGACGATGAGCAGGTCAGTCCCCATCGTCTGTATCGCCGCGTTCGCGCCCCGAAGCTCTGCCGGCGTGACGTACGACGTCGTGCCAGCTTCGTCGCGATCAGCGCCGAAGGCGCGCACCTGAACGTCGAGCGGAGCGGCGCCAGGCGCCTCGCTCGCCGGAAGCGCGCGGAGCGCCTTGACCAGCTCTGCGACGTGCACACCGGCGCCCCCATAGATCTCGGGCGGATACTCCTTGGTGACGATGTCGACGCGCATGTGTCGAACGCTAGTACAGGGTCACCGGGCGGCATAGTGTGGGGGTATGGCTACGTCGCCCAAGATCTTTGGAATCGTCCTCGCCGGTGGAGAGGGTAAGCGGCTGATGCCGCTGACCGCCGACCGCGCCAAGCCCGCGGTTCCCTTCGGCGGCCAGTACCGGCTGATCGACTTCGCGATCTCCAACCTGATCAATTCGGGGCTTCGGCAGATCGTCGTACTCACGCAGTACAAGTCCCACAGCCTGGATCGCCACATCTCGCAGACCTGGCGGATGTCGCCGATGCTGAGTTCCTACGTCGCCTCGGTGCCTGCTCAGCAGCGGCTCGGAAAGCGCTGGTTCTCGGGCTCTGCCGACGCGATCCTGCAGTCGATGAACCTCATCATCGACGAACAACCCGACATCGTCATCGTCATCGGCGCGGACCACGTGTATCGCATGGACTTCCGCCAGATGCTCGACGCCCACATCGAGTCGGGTGCCCGGGCGACTGTTGCCGGCATCCGTCAACCGATCGGCCTCGCTAACCAGTTCGGCGTCATCGACGTCGAACCGGGCTCGACGCGCATCCGCGAGTTCCTCGAGAAGCCGCAGAATCCGAACGGTCTGGCTGATGCTCCACACGAGGTCCTGGCGTCGATGGGCAACTACATTTTCGACACGGATGCCCTGATCGAGGCAGTCGAGGCCGACGGTGAAGTCCCGACATCGAACCATGACATGGGCGGCGACATCGTGCCGTACTTCGTCAACCGCGGTGAGGCGAGTGTCTACGACATGAAGCTCAACGATGTTCCCGGATCCACGGATCGGGACAGGTCCTACTGGCGGGACGTCGGAACGATCGACTCGTTCTTCGACGCGCACATGGACCTGATCTCGACGCTCCCGGTCTTCAACCTTTACAACACCGACTGGCCGATCCACTCCCAGACCGTCAACTCTCCGCCAGCGAAGTTCGTGCGCGACTCGGTCGGAAGGATCGGGACCGCCATCGATTCGGTGGTCTCGCTCGGTTCCGTGCTCTCGGGAACGCACCTGGAACGCAGCGTCGTCGGCCCGTGGACTCTCGCTGCCGGCGGATCGACCATCACTGATGCCGTACTGTTCGACTACGTGCGCGTAGGTCCGGGTGCGCGCGTCCACCGCGCGATCCTCGACAAGAACGTCGTAGTCGCCGACGGCGCGACGATCGGGGTCGACCGGGCTCATGACCTCGAACGTGGATTCACCGTCACGGACTCCGGGATCACCGTCGTCGGCAAAGGCGTCGTCGTCGAACGCTGATCCGTGCCGCGCCGGCCGGGCCGGTAGCGTAGTCGGGTGATGCCAGCCCGCTTCCTTGTCGTTCTCGATGCCGATTCGACGCTGCTGCGTAATGAGGTGATCGAGCTCATCGCCGATGAGGCGGGTCGCGGCGCAGAGGTCGCTGCCGCGACGGAGGCAGCGATGCGCGGCGAGGTTGACTTCGCCGCGAGCCTGCGAACCCGCGTGGCCGCTCTGACGGGAGTACCGCTGGAGGCGTTCGAGCGCGTGCTGGCGCGCGTCGAGCCGACACTGGGCGCATCCGAGTTCATCGCCGGCGTCCACGAGCGCGGCGGCGTGGTCGGTGTCGTATCCGGCGGTTTTCACGAGGTCCTCGATCACGTCGCGCCCAGGCTCGGGGTGGACCGTTGGCGGGCGAACCGCCTTGCCGCTTCGGACGACACCCTGAGTGGAACCGTAGAAGGCGAGATCGTTGATGCTGAGGGCAAGGCCGCAACCCTGCGGGAGTGGGCGGGCTCACTCGGCCTCGCCTTGGCGCAGACGATCGCGGTGGGCGATGGCGCCAACGACCTTCGAATGATGGCGACGGCGGGCCTCGGCGTGGCGTTCAACGCGAAGCCCGCAGTCCGTGAGCGTGCCAACGTCGTGGTCGACCCGGTCGACCTGCGCGAGATCCTCCCCCTCCTCCCCCGCTGAAAGCACTCCGAGAGCGAAGCGCGGGCAGGGTCCTGATCGGTGTCGGATGCCGGCGCTAGCGTTGCCGCTATGCACATCATCCTGATTCCCGGCCTCTGGCTGGACGCGTCATCGTGGGACGACGTCATTCCTGCGCTTCGCGAAGCAGGCCACGAACCGCGCTCCGTGACGCTTCCGGGTGTGGGCGAACCGGCCGACCGGTCCGGAGAGATCGGCATCACCGAGTGGGTGGGTGCTGTGGTCGATCTGATCGACCAGCTCGACGGCGATGTCGTGCTCGTCGGTCACAGTGGCGGGGGCAACGTCGCGTGGGGTGCGGCAGACCGGCGTGTGGATCGTGTGGGGCGCGTGATCCTGGTCGACACGCTTCCGCCGACCCCTGGCGGGATGATTTGGGAGTTCCCCATCGTGGACGGAGTTGCGCCCTTCCCCGGATGGGACACGTTCGAAGAGCGCGAGATCCGCGACCTCTCCGAGGCGGTGCGAGTCGCGGTGGCACAGCGGGCCCTG
>NZ_DCBW01000059.1:15654-22212 GCF_002313585.1 Microbacterium sp. UBA1097
TGAGCTCGCCAGAATGCTCATTGCCGCCATCCGGGAGGACTGAACTGCGTCAGTGCCCCATACCCAGGCCGCCATCGACCGGGATGACCGCTCCCGAGATGTAGGCGGCGTTGTCTGAGGCGAGCCACGTGACCACACCGGCCACCTCGTCTGGGGTCGCGAACCGGCCCGCGGGGATCGTCGCTTTGTACTGCGCCTGCGTCTCGTCCGGGAGCTCGGCGGTCATGTCGGTCTCGATGAAGCCGGGGGCCACCACGTTGGCGGTGATAGCGCGACCGCCGAGCTCCCGTGTCAGCGACCGCGCGAACCCGACGAGCCCGCTCTTGGATGACGCGTAGTTGATCTGGCCCGGCGAGCCGTAGAGGCCGACAACGCTCGAGATCAGGATGACCCGTCCCCACTTTGCGCGCAGCATGCCCTTCGCCGCACGCTTGACGACACGGAATGCGCCACCGAGATTCGTCGCCACGACCGAATCGAAGTCGTCTTCGCTCATACGCAACAGCAGGGTGTCCTTCGTGACGCCCGCATTGGCCACCACGATCGTCACCGGTCCGAGCTTTTCCTCGACCTCCGAGAACGCCGCGTCGACGGCCGCGGCATCCGTCACATCGGCGCGCACCGTCAGCGTGCCGGCGGGGCCCTCTCCGGAGCGGGCGGTCACGGCGACCGGGTACCCCTCCGCGACGAAACGCTCGGCGATGGAGCGACCGATGCCGCGATTGCCTCCGGTGACGAGAACGACGTGATCGGTGGACATGAAGCATCTCCTGCGGTCGATTCGACCCGCTGCGCGGGCAGGACCGACCCAGACTACCGTCCACGTTGACACGCCACGGGGCTACTGGAACGCTGGTGGCAGCACGAACGATCGTGCGGATGCGTGTCAGAAAGGCCGAACCGTGAGCGACCAGAACACCCCCGCAGCCCCCGAGGAACAGCCGCCCGCGGCAGCTCCG
This sequence comes from Microbacterium sp. UBA1097, assembly GCF_002313585.1. Taxonomy (NCBI): domain Bacteria; kingdom Bacillati; phylum Actinomycetota; class Actinomycetes; order Micrococcales; family Microbacteriaceae; genus Microbacterium; species Microbacterium sp. UBA1097. The sequence goes on from NZ_DCBW01000059.1 coordinate 16,614, forward strand.
GCACCACCTGCTTCCTACCCGCCGCCGGCCCCGCCCGCACCTCCGGCCTACGGCGCGCCGGCAGCTCCGCCTGCCTACGGGGCAGCGCCCGCCTACACCGCGTACCCGCAAGGCCCCAAGACCAACACGCTGGCGATCGTGTCCCTCGTGTCATCGCTCGTGGGTGTCTTCGTGATCCCCGTCATCGGCCAGATCGTCGGCATCATCACCGGCCACATGTCGCTCAGCCAGATCAAGCAGACGGGTGAGGGCGGCCGCGGGCTCGGACTTGCCGGAGTCATCATCGGTTGGGTGACGTTGGGACTGGCGATCCTCGGCATCATCTTGTTCATCGCATGGTTCGGAGTCATCTTCGCGAACGCGCGCGAGATGGGTTATTCGTCCTAACCGTCACGTCACAAGCGTCGCCCCGACGGATCCCGTCGGGGCGGCGCGGCGTAATCTGGTATGACCGTGAAATCATCTGCCAAACCGCAACCGGCGACGTCCCTCCCCCGGGCGCCGAAAGAGGACGCAGGCAAGCGGTCGACGACGTATCTCGTGATGATGGCGATCCGTCTCGTCTGCCTCGGCCTCGTCCTGTTCGTGACGCCCTACAGCTGGTACACCTGGGTCTTCGCGGCCATGGCGATCTTCCTTCCGTATCTCGCTGTTGTCATCGCCAATGTCAGCGCAGACATGACCGCACCCACGGCGCTCGGGCCCGAACGCATGATCGAGGCGCCGGCGCCGGGCCAGACTTCAGCTTCGCCTTCGCCGGCGGCACCGCAAGTCATCCGGATCGACGAGAGTCGGCAGGAGGACGCGGGTGACGACTGAATCCCCGACCGCGGGCCCAGAGACGATCTGTTCACGCGCCGGATGCCGCGAGGATGCGCAGTGGAGCATCCGATGGCGAAACCCCCGAATCCACAAGGGAGATCGCAGCAAGACGTGGCTTGCCTGCGATGAGCACGTCGGCTACCTGCGAGAGTTCCTCGCTGCGCGCTCGTTTCCCCTCAGCGTGGAAGCTTTCGCGGCGGAACAGGCGTGAGTGAGCACAAGGCGCCTGCGGCAGAGCACAAGGCGCCAGCGGCGGTGCGCTGGACGGCGTACATCGGCATCGCGGTGCTGTTCGCGATAGCGTGCGGATTCCTCTCCAACTGGCAGTTCACCCGCAACGCTGAGCGCTCGCAGCAGCTTGCTCTCGTCGAGGCCAACTACGACGCCGAGCCTGCGGCGCTCGATGATCTGGTGCCCGAGACGGGAGATCTGCCGGTCGACAACGAATGGCACCCGGTGGCGCTCCAGGGAACCTATCTGGTCGACGACACAGTGCTGGTAAGGAACCGCCCGCACGGCGGGACTGCCGCCTTCGAGGTCCTGGTGCCGTTCCAGACGACGGACGGCCGAATCCTACTCATCAACCGCGGCTGGGTTCCCCCCGCCGAAGACAGCGATCCGAGTGCGGTCCCCGCACCCCCTGCGGGCACCATCGACGTGATCGCACGGCTGCGACCGGGAGAGTCGCTCCCCCGATCGGGACGTACCGAGGCCCCCGAGGGTCAAGTGCCGACGATCCACCTGCCGCTTATCGCTGAAGCTCTCGGCGGCGACCCCGCTTTCATCACAAGCGCGTATGGCGTCATGGTCTCGGAGACTCCGGCTGCAGCATCCGTACCCAATCAGCTGGAATCCCCCTCTGAGGACCCCGGGCCCTACCTGTCGTATGCGATCCAGTGGATCCTGTTCGCCGTGATGGGGTTCTTCTTCATCGGCTACGTCATCCGCACCGAGGTCCGTCACCGCCGAGAGGAGACCGACGACACCCCTCGCCCCCCGCGAGGCCAGCGCCGGCGCGACCGCGACATGGCCGAGGAAGACGAGATCCTCGACCGACTCCCTCAGTAGGGCGCGAGCGCGCCTGCGAGGCGAAGCCTCAGGCGAGCGTGATGAGGTCGATGTAGTCGCGACCCCAGATGTCTTCGACGCCGTCGGGAAGAATAAGCACCCGCTCGGGGTTCAGCGCCTCCACAGCACCCTCGTCGTGAGAGACCAGGATGACTGCGCCCTCGTAATGTGCCAACGCGCCCAGGATCTCGTCGCGGGATGCCGGGTCGAGGTTGTTGGTCGGCTCGTCAAGGAGCAGCACGTTGGCACTAGAAACGACCAGCGTCGCCAGCGACAGGCGGGTCTTTTCCCCGCCCGAAAGCACCCCGGCGGGCTTGAGCACGTCGTCTCCCGTGAACAGGAACGACCCGAGAACCTTGCGTGCCTCGGTAGCGGTGATGTCCGGCGCCGCGGACATCATGTTGTCGAGCACCGAGCGGCCCACATCGAGGTTCTCGTGCTCCTGCGCGTAGTACCCGATCTTCAGTCCGTGTCCGGGCTCGACCTGTCCGGTATCGGGACGGTCCACTCCGGCGAGGATGCGCAGCAGCGTCGTCTTGCCGGCACCGTTGAGTCCGAGCACGACCACCTTCGATCCGCGGTCGATCGCCAGGTCGACATCCGTGAAGATCTCCAGGGACCCGTACGACTTCGAAAGCCCGGATGCCATGAGTGGCGTCTTGCCGCACGCTGCCGGCTTCGGGAAGCGGAGTTTGGCGACGCGGTCCTCTTGCCGCACCTCGTCGAGGCCCGAGAGAAGCTTCTCGGCACGTGCAAGCATCTGGTGCGCAGCAGCAGCCTTCGTGGCCTTGGCCCCGAACTTCGCCGCCTGCTGCTGGAGCGCAGTGGCCTTCTTTTCGGCGTTGGCGCGCTCCTTCTTGCGGCGCTCCTCGTCGGCCACACGTTGGCGCAGGTAGTTCTTCCACGACATGTTGTAGATGTCGATGACCTGACGGTTTGCGTCGAGGTAGAAGACGCGGTTGACGGTCTCGCCGACGAGTTCGACATCGTGCGAAATGACGATCAGACCGCCCTTGTAGTTCTTCAGGAACTCCCGCAGCCACACGACACTGTCGGCATCCAAGTGGTTCGTCGGCTCGTCGAGGATCATCGTCTGCGCGTCCGAGAAGAGGATGCGGGCAAGTTCGATGCGTCGGCGCTGACCACCCGACAGCGTACTGAGCGGTTGGTCGAGGATGCGGTCGGGCAATGCCAGGTTGTGGGCGATCGAGGCTGCCTCGGCCTCGGCGGCGTACCCGCCGAGAGCCTCGAAGCGCTCGGTGAGCGACCCGTAGCGGCGCATGGCGCGCGCGGCGACATCGGCATCGTCATCGCCCATCGCGAGGCTTGCCTCGTGCATCCCGATGGCGAGCTGGCCGAGCCCCCGCGCGTCGAGGATGCGGGTGCGGGCGAGATCCTCGGGATTACCCGAGCGCGGGTCCTGGGGCAGGTACCCGAGTTCGCCGCTGCGATCGACGCGACCCGCAGCCGGCAGAAGGTCGCCCGAGAGCACTTTCGTGAGAGTCGTCTTGCCGGCACCATTGCGACCCACGAGCCCGACCTTGTCGCCCGCGCCCACGCGGAACGTGACGTCCGACATGAGCACCCGGGCGCCCACGCGAATCTCGAGGTCGTGCACGGAGAGCACAGCAAAGCTCCGTTTCATTCGGTGAGAAGGGTACAAGGGGGCCGATGGCCAGCCCCCTAGTATAAGTCGCAATACTTCGCCGCCTGGATTCAACTGACCAAGGAGCACCATGACGACTGCCGCCGCACCGGCCACGCACACCCGGGTTCTCGCCGACATCATCGCCCGGCCCTCGTCGCGGGCGCGGGCGTTCGCCATCGACGCCGGCCTCGTGCTGGCGGGAGTCGCCGTCGTGGCGTTGCTGGCGAAAGTGTCGTTCTTCATCGGGCCGATCCCGATCACGGGGCAGACCCTCGGCGTCATCCTCGTCGGCGCTGCGCTGGGGTCCGCGCGCGGCGCTGCCACGATGACGACCTACATGTTCGTCGGCCTTCTCGGTCTGCCGGTGTTCGCCGGACCGGTCGCAGGCCCGGCCTACCTGCTGGCTCCCTCGTTCGGGTTCATCCTGGGCTTCATCCCGGCGGCGTTCGTCGCCGGATGGTTCGCTGAGCGTGCTTGGGATCGCAAGCCCCTCCTCGCCTTCGCGGGGTTCGTGATCGCCAGTGTCATCCCGTTCGTCATCGGCGTGCCCTACATGGCCTTCATTCTGTCGACAGTCATGGGCCAGACGATCTCGCCAGCTGAGGTGCTCAATGCGGGCCTATGGCCGTTCATCGTTCCCGGCCTGATCAAGGCGGGCTTTGCAGCGCTCCTGATCCCCGGCGCATGGGCGCTCGTGCGCCGGATCGACACCGCCAAGAAGCGCTGAGGTTCAGCGGGAGAGCTCGCCGATCCGCTCGATCGCCTCGCGCAGAACCTCCGGCGAGCACCCGAAGTTGACCCTCACGAACCCTCGACCCTCGTCACCGAAGGTCGGACCGTGGTGGACCGCGACTCGCGCCTCGGTGAGAATCCGCTCTGCGGGGTCCTCACCCCACCCCAGGCCCGACAGATCGACCCAGGCAAGGTACCCCGCATCGGGGATCGCATACCGCGCCGCCGGTACGTGCTCGGCGAGCAGGTCGGCGAGGAGGTGCCGGTTCGCGTCGAGCGCGGCGAGTAACGCATCCAGCCACTCATCGCTCTCGGGCGAGAAGGCCGCAACGCCTGCCAGTGCGCCGAAGTGACCAGTTCGCCACTCGACTTCCTTCGGGAGCCCCTGCACGACCCGGCGCGTGTGGTCAGCGGCGGTCGACATCAGCGCGCACTTCAGACCAGCGAGATTGAAGGCTTTGCTTGCGCTCGCCACGGCGTATCCGACGGATGCCGCAACCGGAGATGCGCTGAGGAACGGCGTGAACGTCGCCGGCGCATGCACCAGGGGTGCATGAATTTCGTCACTGACGACGATCGCGCCGTGGCGTGCGGCGATCTCGGCGAGTTCTGCGAGCGTCTCGCGGGAGTGCACTGTTCCCGTCGGGTTGTGCGGGTTGCACAGCAGAACCGCGCGGGCGCCTCCGGCCAGTGCCGCCTCGATGCCGGCCAGATCAAGCGTGTATCCGGCATCCGCGAGCAGCGGCACTGTCTCGACGACTCCCCCCGCTTCCGGGATGAGGTCGTAGAACGGCGGATACACCGGGGGCGTGATGACGACGCGGTCCCCGAGTGAGATTGTGGCTCTGAGGATCTCGACCAGACCCATGACGACGTCGCCCGTCGAGCGAACGTGCGCGGGGTCGATCTCCCAGCCGTAGCGCCGCCGCGCAAAACCGGCGTAAGCCTCAGCGATCCCCGGCTTCGGCGGCGTATACCCCGTGTCACCGATCTCCACCGCTGCGCGCAAACGCGCTGTGATCGCCGGCGCGAGCGGGAAGTCGGTCTCTGCAACGAACAGCGGCAGCACATCGGCGGGATAGGCACGCCATTTCGTGCTCGTCCGCTCGCGCAGTCGCTCGATCGGGAGGGCCTGAAGTGGGCTCGCGGTCATCCTCCGAGCCTAGCGTTGCGAGCCCGAACCTGTCCGGGCGCAGCCGCGCAGCGGGGTGCCGTCCTCGGGGCTGGCACCGGGTCTGGCGGGAGCGGGCGCAGCCCGCGAGGGCATGTCCCCGAGGACGGCACCCCGCGGAGCGGCGGACATCAGACCCAGCCGCATAGCGGCACACA
>NZ_DCBW01000059.1:22577-54915 GCF_002313585.1 Microbacterium sp. UBA1097
TAGCGGCACACAGCAGACTCAGCCGAACAGAAGGTACCGCGACGGATCGTCGGGAAGAACCCAGTTGAAGCCCTCCTCCGCGAACACAACGACGAGGTTGATCGCGATCGTGGCGACGAACGCCCACACCACGACCCACGCGAGAATGCGCAGCCACGGGGTGGTCGGGGCGACCGGCACGACATCCTGCGCGAACACCGCCACGACGCAGGCGAACACGATCACGACGACGAAGGTGATCAGCGCCCACGTGTACAGGTGCAGCCCCAGAACCGCCTCGCCGTACCCGGGGTCACCGGGCAGGATGTGGAGCAGGATCTGCCGAATGGAGATCGCCGCGCCCACGACGGCACCGAGGATCGCAAGCCCCAGGCCGGTCGCGAGTTCGCGCAGCAGAAGCTCGCCGCGCAGCGCCCTCACCACGACGTACAGCGCTCCGAGGCTCGCCAACATCATGCCCATCCGCTGCAGGATGCACAGCGGGCACGGCAGTTCGCCGAGCCCGAATTGGAAGACGAACATCGCCATCGACAGGATGCCGACATAGGCCACGAGGAAGGCCACGAAGGCCCAGAACGAAAGTTTGCGAACCACGATCGAGGCGGACATCAGAAGCTCAACTCCAACACGTCGTTCGCGTGGTAGGCGAACAGCCCGATCACGGCAAGCGCGGCGACGGCCCAGGAGCCGATGACCAGCCACCGACTCTTGGAGAAGATGATGATGAGGGCTACCGCGAGCAGCACGCCGAAGATGAGGGTGTCCACGCCCTCAACGTAGCGGGGGCTCCAGCTCGGGAGCCATAGCGCGCGGAGCCGGCGAGCCGTCCGACGTTCAGTCGCGCGAGCTCGCGTTCACCTCGCCGGAACGCTCTTGACCGCTGAGGGCTGCGATCGCGTTCATCGTGCGCTCGGTGATCTGCCGCCGGGCTTTGCCTGCCGGAACGCCATCGAGATCGGAGAGGTCGAGCGGCTCACCGAAATGCACCTCGATTCGAGACCTTCCCGGCACCAGGTGGCTGAAGGGCTTGACGGTGCCGGTACCGATCAACCCCACGGGGACGACCGTCGCGCCGGTGTCGTACGCCATCCATGCCGCTCCCCCGTGCCCCTCGTGCAGTCTGCCGTCGCGCGAGCGGGTGCCCTCGGGGAAAACGGCGAAGACGCTGCCGGCTCGAAGGATGCTGGCACCGGCCTCGAGTGCCGCGCGCGCATCGCGTCCCGTTGCGCGGTACACCGGCACCCCGCCGATCGACGTGAAGAACCAGCGCATGAACCGTCCGAGCAGCCCGGACCCCGTGAAGTACGACGACTTGATGAGGAACTGGACAGGTCGCGCGGCGGACGTAGGGATGATGACGGTGTCGAGAGACGAGAGGTGATTGCTCGCGAGCAGGACGGGTCCGCGCGGGGGCACGTTTCCCCGACCGACGATGCGCGGCCGGTACAGGATCCAGAACAGCGGGCGGAGGACGACCCGCCCGAGGAAGTAGATGAATCCTGGCCGGGAGACACGGCGGGGCGGAGCGGGATCTGTCACCCCGCCACCCTATCGGCGGCAGAACACGGCGTGATGGCACGCCCTGAAGGAGGAGCCGATCAGATGGCGAAGCCGAGGGCACGCATCATGTCGCGACCATCGTCGGTGATGCGCTCGGGGCCCCACGGCGGCATCCACACCCAGTTGATACGGAAGCGTTCCACGACATCGTCGAGGGCCTGCGCCGTCTGCTCTTCGAGGACGTCGGTGAGCGGGCACCCGGCGGAGGTCAGCGTCATGTGGATGACGAGAGCGTCGTTCTCGTCATCCCAGCTGAGGTCGTAGATCAGTCCGAGGTCGACGACATTGATCCCGAGTTCGGGATCCATGACGTCCTTGAGGGCCTCGGTGACCTCGTCGAACTTCTCAGGGCTGAGAGTCGCGGTCATGACTTGATCCTAGGCGCCGGATCCGGCGGCGGGCTCGAGAAAGCGATCGTATCCCTCGGCCTCGAGCCGGTCGGCAAGCTCCGGCCCGCCCTCTTCGACGATGCGTCCGCCGACGACGACGTGCACGAAGTCGGGGTGGATGTAACGAAGGATGCGGGTGTAGTGCGTGATCAGTAGCACGCCCATGTCGGTCTCGGCCTTGGCACGGTTGACGCCCTCCGAGACGACCTTCAGGGCATCGACGTCGAGACCCGAGTCGGTCTCATCGAGCACAGCGATCTTCGGCTTCAGCAGCTCGAGCTGCAGGATCTCGTGGCGCTTCTTCTCGCCGCCCGAGAAGCCCTCGTTGACGTTTCGCTGCGCGAACTTCTCGTCCATACGGAGGTCCGCCATGGCCTTCTTGACGTCCTTGGTCCACGTGCGGATCGAGGGCGCCTGCCCGTCGATGGCGGACTTCGCCGTGCGCAGGAAGTTCGTCACCGTCACGCCGGGGATCTCGACGGGGTACTGCATCGCGAGGAAGAGACCGGCGCGCGCGCGCTCGTCGACCGACATCTCGAGGACGTCTTCACCGTCGAGCGTGATCGAGCCGCTTGTCACGGTGTACTTGGGGTGCCCGGCGATCGTGTACGCGAGGGTCGACTTGCCCGACCCGTTGGGGCCCATAATCGCGTGGGTCTCCCCCGTCCGAATCGTGAGGGTCATGCCGTTGAGGATCTCGGTCTCTCCGGCATCCGTGTCGACCGTGACGTGCAGGTCGCGGATCTCGAGAACAGCCATGGGGTTCCTTTTCAGTGGATGTCTGGGGTGACGGCCTTGGTGACGGCCGGGTCGATCAGGACGTCGTCGCCCTCGATCGTGACCTCGTACACCGGCACCGGCTCGTACGCGGGAAGGTTCAGGGGGCGGCCCGTCAGAAGCGAGAACGCTGAGCCGTGGGCCCAGCATTCCAATGTCTCGCCCTCGACGAAGCCGTCGGAGAGCGAAATGTCACCGTGTGTGCAGGTATCGCCGATGGCGTGCACGTCACCGTTGGAGTCTTTGACGACAGCGATCGCAACACCGTCGATCACGACGCGCTTGGCAGCGTCCTGTTCCAGCTCGCTCAGCGAGCACACGCGGGTGGCGCTCACGCAGCAGCCTCCTGTTCGAGTTCGGCGGTGACCGCCTCGGTGAGTTCAGCCTCGAGCTCGGGGATGCCGAGGCGCTGGATGATGTCGCTGAGGAATCCGATCACCACGAGCCGGCGGGCTTCGTCTTCGGGGATACCTCGCGCCTGCAGGTAGAAGAGCTGCTCGTCGTCGAAACGACCGGTGGCGCTGGCGTGTCCGGCACCCTGGATGTCGCCGGTCTCGATCTCGAGATTCGGGATCGAGTCGGCGCGGGCACCGTCGGTGAGCACGAGGTTGCGGTTGGCTTCGTAGGAATCGGTGCCGACGGCCTCGCGCCCGATGAGCACGTCCCCGACCCAGACGCTGCGTGCGCTCGAGCCCTGCAGGGCTCCCTTGTAGAGCACGTCGGCACTCGTGTTCGGGCCGCGGTGGTGGACGTACACCTGGCTCTCAAGGTGCTGACCGGAGTCAGCGAACGACAGACCGTAGACCTTGCCCTCGGATCCGGCGCCGGCGAGATCGACGGAGGGGTTCACCCGCACTACCGCGCCACCGAGGCTCACGACGGTGTGCCGGAGGGTCGCGTCGCGTCCCACGACAGCCTGGTGCGCGGCGACGTGCACCGCATCGTCGTCCCACCGCTGCAGCGAGATCAGCGTGAGGCTGGCACCGTCACGGACGATGATCTCGACGTTCTGCGCGAACTGGGCCGACCCTTCGTGGCGAAGCACGACAGTCGCACGCGAGTGCGGGGCAGCTTCGATCACTACGTGGGAGTGGGCGCGAAGTTGGGCGCCGGAGCCCGTGAAGACTACTTCGACGGGCTCATCGAGTTCGGCATCGGCCGGCACCTTCAGATAGAGCGCTTGCGCGGAGCGCTGCCAGGCGATTGCGCTCGGCAGATCCTCGGGCACGAAGGCTTCGCCGCGCGGTGACTCGCCGACAGCGAGGCCGGCTGCCGCGAGCGGGCCCGTCACCGTGATGCCGACAGCGCCTTCGTCGCCGGGCTCGTCGGCGAACAGCGGAGCGACAGCCGCGATGGGGCTGTGCTTCCAGTTGACTTCGCGCCCGGTCGGTGCACCGAACGCCGAGGGCTCGTACGAGCGCGGGCGTTCGGAGCGGGTCTGGACGGGAACGAGGTCCCAGCCCCCGTCGGTGTGCGCGGTCGATCCGGGCGCCGTCGCCGACGCCTGTGCGGTAGTCGTCATCTCAGCCGACGCTGCCTTCCATGCTCATCTCGATGAGCTTGTTCAGTTCGAGGGCGTACTCCATGGGCAGTTCGCGAGCGATGGGCTCGATGAATCCACGAACGATCATTGCCATCGCCTCGTCCTCGGGAAGCCCCCGGGACTGCAGGTAGAAGAGCTGCTCTTCACTGACCCGCGAGACTGTCGCCTCGTGTCCCAACTGCACGTCGTCGACGCGGATGTCGATAGCCGGGTAGGTGTCGGAGCGGGAAACGGTATCGACCAGCAGCGCGTCACAGCGAACCGTGTTGGCGGAGTGGTGGGCATTCGGGTCGACCCGGACCTCGCCCCGGTACCCCGCGCGACCGCCGCCTCGGGCGATGGACTTCGAGACGATCGAGGACGTCGTGTACGGCGCCATGTGGATCATCTTCGCGCCGGCATCCTGGTGCTGCCCGGGGCCGGCGAAGGCGACCGAGAGGGTCTCGCCCTTCGCGTGCTCCCCCATCAGGAAGACCGACGGGTACTTCATCGTCACCTTGGAGCCGATGTTGCCGTCGATCCATTCCATCGTGGCGCCCTCGTGGGCGACGGCGCGCTTGGTGACCAAGTTGTAGACGTTGTTCGACCAGTTCTGGATCGTCGTGTAGCGCACGCGGGCGTTCTTCTTCACGATGATCTCGACGACTGCCGAGTGCAGGGAGTCGCTCTTGTAGATCGGGGCCGTGCAGCCCTCGATGTAGTGGACGTATGAGCCCTCGTCGGCGATGATCAGCGTCCGCTCGAACTGGCCCATGTTCTCGGTGTTGATCCGGAAGTAGGCCTGCAGCGGAATCTCGACGTGCACCCCGGGCGGCACGTAGACGAATGACCCGCCCGACCACACGGCGGTGTTGAGAGCCGCGAACTTGTTGTCACCGGCGGGGATGACGGTGCCGAAGTACTCCTCGAAGAACTCGGGGTGCTCGCGCAGCGCCGTGTCGGTGTCCATGAAGATGACACCCTGCGCCTCGAGGTCCTCGCGGATCTGGTGGTAGACGACCTCGGACTCGTACTGCGCCGCGACGCCCGCCACAAGGCGCTGGCGCTCGGCCTCGGGGATACCCAGCTTCTCGTAGGTGTTCCGGATCTCTTCGGGGAGGTCTTCCCAGCTCTGCGCCTGCTTCTCGGTGGAGCGCACGAAGTACTTGATGTTGTCGAAGTCGATCGCGCTGAGGTCGGCACCCCAGGTGGGCATGGGTTTGCGGCCGAAGAGCTGCAGGCCCTTCAGTCGGGTCTTCAGCATCCACTCCGGCTCGGATTTCAACGAGGAGATCCCACGGACCACGTCCTCGTTGATTCCGCGCTGAGCCACCGCGCCGGCGGCGTCGGTGTCGTGCCAGCCGAACTCGTAGACTCCCAGGCTTTCGAGTTCGGGACGCTCGATCAGCACATCGGACATCGGTTTTCTCCTTCGCGGCCATTGCGGTGTCATCCGCACCGACATCCGTCGCCCCCGGCGGAGTACCGGAGGGGATGTCGCTTACGGGCCCTTTCACGTCTTCGGCGAATTCTCGCGCCTAGACTGGTGATGATCCTGCGGCATTTCTCCGCGGAATCAGACCCTTCGAGTCTACAGGCATCGACCCAGCCCCGGGCCGAGCACGCCGCGCCCCCACAGGGCGATCCCAGGAGTGAAGACCGTGTCCGCACCGTCCCCGTCCCCCGCCCGCGTTTCGCTATTCGGGAGGTTCTGGGCATGGTTGCCTGACCACGTCGATCGGCGCGTCCGGGTCGCCGCGTGGTTGTCGTTTCTCGCCGAGGTGCTGATCATCGGGACCGGGGGCGCGGTGCGTCTGACCGGCTCGGGCCTGGGGTGCCCGACCTGGCCCACCTGCACCGCGGAGTCGATCGTCAACACGCCGGAAATGGGTATTCACGGGTTCATCGAATTCGGCAACCGCACCCTGACAGGTCTTGTCGGCATCCTCGCGATCATCGTGTTGGTCTTCGTGCTGAAGATGCGCCGGGAGCGCCGCGACCTTTTCGTTCTTGCCCTGGTGGTGGTGCTGGGCGTGGTCGCGCAGGCTCTTGTCGGCGGCATCACCGTGCTCACCGGGCTCAACCCGTTCATCGTCGGCTTCCACTATGTCGCCTCGGTCATCCTCGTGGCCGTGTGTGCCGCGTTCCTCGTGCTCATGCGCACGCCGGGGGGCCCGCGCGCTCGCGCTGTGACGCGTGCTCACGCACTGTGGGCCCACGTGGCCACGGCTGTGCTGGCCCTGACGATCTTCTTCGGCATCCTGACCACCGGTGCCGGCCCCCACTCGGGCGACGAGGATGCCATTCGCAGCGGCTTCGATGCGGAGCTGCTCGAACACATCCACGCCTGGCCGTCGTACGCACTGTTCGCGCTGACGCTGGTGCTGCTGGGCTTCGCCTACCGGCGGCGCCAGGAACTGCCACGCGTGTTCGGTTGGACCCTCACGGTGCTCGGGGTCGAGATCATCCAGATCGCCGTGGGCCTCTTCCAGGCCCGTAACGGACTTCCCCCGATCGCCGTGGGCATCCACATGGTGCTGGCATCGCTGCTGGCCGCCGCGATGACGGCGCTCATCCTCAATCTCAAGCAGCCGCGTGTCGCCGAGTTCACGCCGTCGGACCCGGTCGGCGCACAGGCGATCCATAGCTGACGCATCGACACGGCACGCGTCGAGGGACCAGACTGGTCGCGCCGATCTCTTCGGCGTGACTGACATCGATCCCTTCGCAGGAGTTTCCCTATGACCAATCGTCTCGCCCGCAGCGTTCCCTTCTGGGTGCTGCTTCTCGCCTCCCTCGCCAGCATCGGCATCGGGCTCTGGCTCGTGCTGACCAAAGTGAGCGAGATGAGCGCAACGCTCGCGGATGGTTCGGCGACGTACGAGCAGGTCTACGTGAGCCCTGCGTGGATCGGATTCGGCGGTGTCCTGGTGGGCGCCGGCATCCTCGGTCTGCTGCTCGTGCTGACCCTCGCCGCCCTCCGCTCCGCTCTGCCCGCCCCCGCGGCCGAGACCGCCATCGTGGAAGAAACCGTCATCGTCGAGGAGGCGGCTCCGGTCGCCGAGCAGGCTCCTGTCTTCGAGGATGCCGACGTCGAGACCTCGACGACCGACACCGCCCCGCCCGGTGCCGCGGCAGAGGCCGCAGCGCAGAGCGACACTGGCGCACCCGAGAACCGCTGACCTTAGCGCCGGCTCATAGCGAAGGCCCTCCCGCCGAACATCGTTCGACGAGAGGGCCTTCGCTTATCCGCGGGCCACCCGGGGATGGCGCGCTCAGAACGGGAGCAGCGGATCGACAGCGATCGCGACGAACAGCAGCGTCAAGTAGGTGATGGATGCGTGGAACACACGCATCGGCCGTGGCTCCGTGCCCCGCACCGCGCGAGCGTAGAGAACGTGTGACTCGTAGATGAACCACCCACCGAACACCAGCGCCGATGCCGTGTAGACGAGCCCCATCGAGGCGACAGGAATCAGGAGGAGCGAGGTCACGACAGTCGCCCATGCGTAGAGGATGACCTGAAGGCCGACCTGCGAGCCAGAGCGCGTGGCGCCCAGCATCGGAACCTCGACCTCGTCGTACTGGTCGCGGTACTTCATCGAGAGCGGCCAATAGTGAGGCGGGGTCCACAGGAACACGAGCAAGAACAGGATGAGCGCGGGCCAGGCAAGCGTCCCGGTGACCGCACTCCAGCCGATCAGCACCGGGAAGCATCCGGCGATGCCGCCCCACACGATGTTTTGCTCGGTCCGGCGCTTGAGGATCATCGTGTAGATGACGACGTAGAAGAAGATCGCACCCGCCGACAGCGCCGCGGCGAGCCAGTTCGTCGTGAAGCCGAGCCACAGCGTCGAGGCGACAGCAAGCGACCAGGCGAAGATCAGTGCACCCCGGGGCGAGACCTCGCCGGTGACGAGCGGGCGATTCTCGGTGCGCTGCATGTGCGCGTCGATATCGCGGTCGAGGTACATGTTGAACGCGGCAGCCGAGCCGGCGCTTGCCGAGCCGCCGATCACGGTGGCGACGACCAGCCACAGCGGCGGGAATCCCTGCTGCGCGAGGATCATGACCGGAACCGTCGTCACCAGCAACAGCTCGAGAACGCGCGGCTTGGTCAGGGCGATATAGGCGCGGACGGTGCGGCCGAACGAGGCGGGTGCGAGCTGCGCACGCGTCGTCGTGGAAATGTCCATTGCCCTCACTATCGGCCGTCAACCCGGGGTTTCCAGTCTATGGCATACCCCACGCGAGGTAGGCGCCGGCGGAGCATGCACGGCACGCGGCGGCCGGGGTGCGGGGCGTCGAAACACGGCCCACTGGGGGAACCGGAATCGCTATGCTGAAAACACACGCGCGCTCTGCGCCGGCTGCTCTTCCCGTGGTGACGCGGTCTGCGGACCGGTGGTCTCAGGGCGCACCCCTCTCGAACGGAAGGCAATCCGGTGACGGAACTGCGTTGGGATGAGATCGACAAGCGCGCGGTGGACACCGCTCGCGTTCTCGCGGCGGATGCCGTGGAGAAAGTCGGCAACGGACACCCCGGGACGGCGATGAGCCTCGCTCCCGCGGCGTATCTGCTGTATCAGCGCGTCATGAAGCATGACCCGGCTGACACGCACTGGCCCGGCCGCGACCGTTTCATCCTCTCGTGCGGTCACTCCTCGCTCACGCAGTACATTCAGCTCTACCTCGGCGGATTCGGTCTCGAGCTCGATGACCTGAAGGCGCTCCGCACGTGGGGATCTCTCACCCCCGGTCACCCCGAGTACGGCCACACGAAGGGTGTGGAGATCACGACGGGACCGCTCGGCCAGGGCCTGGCATCCTCGGTTGGTTTCGCCTACGCAGCACGGTACGAGCGAGGTCTGTTCGACCCTGAGGCACCGGCCGGCGAGTCGCCCTTCGACCACTTCATCTACGTCATCGCCTCCGACGGCGACCTTGAAGAGGGTGTGACGAGCGAGGCATCCTCGCTCGCTGGACACCAACAGCTGGGCAACCTCGTCGTCATCTATGACTCGAACCAGATCTCGATCGAAGACGACACGAACGTCGCTCTGACCGAGGATGTCGCGAAGCGCTACGAGGCCTACGACTGGCACGTGCAGACCGTCGACTGGAAGAAGTCGGGCGAGTACGTCGAGGACGTGCAGGAGCTGTACGACGCCATCGAGAAAGCCAAGGGCGTCACCGACAAGCCCTCGATCATCATCCTCAAGACGATCATCGGCTGGCCTTCCCCCGGCAAGCAGAACAGCGGCAAGATCCACGGCGCCGCGCTCGGCGGCGAAGAGCTCGCCGCGACCAAGAAGGTCCTCGGCTGGGACCCCGACACGACGTTCGACGTTCCCGACGAGGTCATCGCCCACACCCGCTCGCTCGTCGAGCGCGGCGAGGCCGAAAAGGCTGCATGGCAGGAGAAGTTCGACGCGTGGGCCGCAGCTAACCCCGAGCGCAAGGCGCTGTGGGACCGGCTTCACGCTCGCGAACTTCCCGCGGACATCGCTGACGCACTCCCCCAGTTCGAGGCAGGCAAGGATGTCTCGACCCGCGCCGCATCGGGTCAGGTCATCAACGCGCTGGCCGCTGAGCTGCCGGAGCTCTGGGGCGGCTCAGCCGACCTCGCGGAGTCGAACCTGACGACCATCAAGAATGCGGCGTCGTTCATCCCCGAGGAGTGGTCCACGCACGAGTGGTCGGGCAACCCGTACGGCCGCGTGCTGCACTTCGGCATCCGCGAGCACGCGATGGGGTCGATCCTCAACGGCATCGTGCTGCACGGTCCGACCCGTCCGTTCGGTGGCACGTTCCTGATCTTCAGCGACTACATGCGCCCGCCGGTGCGCCTTGCTGCGCTGATGAACATCCCGACGCTGTTCGTGTGGACGCACGACTCCGTTGCCCTGGGTGAAGATGGGCCGACGCACCAGCCGATCGAGCAGCTCGCCGCTCTCCGCGCGATCCCGAACTTTGCTGTTGTGCGCCCGGCCGACGCGAACGAGACAGCAGCCGTCTGGCTCGAGCTCGTGCGCCGCCACGGGGGCCCCGCGGGAATCGCGTTGACCCGCCAGAACGTTCCGACGTTCCCCCGTGGCGAGGGTGAGGCATCCGGCGACGAGTTCGCTTCGGCCGACCTCGCCGCCAAGGGCGCGTACGTGCTCGCCGACTCGCCGACCGGCGCCGTCGATGTGATCCTGATCGGGACAGGCTCCGAGGTTCAACTCGCCGTGGCTGCTCGCGAGCAGCTTGCCGAACAGGGCATCGGCGCACGGGTTGTGTCAGCCCCGTCGCTCGAGTGGTTCGCCGAGCAAGACGACGCGTACCGCGAGAGCGTGCTGCCGGCATCCGTCAAGGCGCGGGTCTCGGTCGAGGCAGGCCTGGCGATGCCGTGGCGCGGGATCGTCGGCGACGCCGGCCGGTCCGTGTCGATCGAGCACTTCGGTGCATCGGCTGACTACAAGACGCTCTTCCAGAAGTTCGGCATCACGACCGAAGCCGTCGTGACCGCCGCCCACGAGACCATCGCCGCCGCCGGCGCCTGAGCCGCGGCTGCACACGAAGGAGAACCCATGACCACCCCCACCGAGAAGCTCGTCGCCGAGGGCGTCAGCATCTGGCTTGATGACCTGTCGCGCGAGCGGATCAGCTCCGGCAACCTGGCCGCGCTGATCGTCGACCGCAACGTCACCGGCGTCACGACCAACCCGACGATCTTCGCCGGCGCCCTGGCGAAGGGTAACGCCTACGACCAGGCCATCCGCGACCTGAAGTCTCAGGGGGCTGACACCGAGACGTCGATCTTCACGATCACGACGACCGACGTGCGCGACGCCGCCGACATCTTCCGCCCGGTCTACGACGCGACCGGTGGCGTGGACGGCCGCGTATCCATCGAGGTCTCGCCCGAGCTCGCACACGACACCGAGGCGACGATCGCTCAGGCCAAGGAGCTGTGGAAGGTCGTCGACCGACCGAACGCGCTCATCAAGATCCCCGCGACCAAGGCCGGACTCCCCGCGATCACCGAGGCGATCGCGTCGGGCATCTCGGTGAACGTCACGCTCATCTTCAGCCTCGAGCGCTACGCGGCTGTCATCGACGCCTACCTCACCGGTATCGAGCGGGCCAAGGCTGCTGGCCACGACATCAGCACGATCCACTCGGTCGCCTCGTTCTTCGTGTCGCGCGTGGACACCGAGGTCGATAAGCGCCTCACCGCTATCGGGTCGGATGCCGCGACGGCACTGAAGTCCCGCGCCGGCATCGCCAACGCGCGCCTCGCGTTCGAGCTCTTCGAGAAGGAGTTCGCTACCGAGCGCGCAACGGCACTGGTCGCCGCAGGTGCCACCGTGCAGCGTCCGCTATGGGCGTCGACCGGCGTCAAGGACCCCGCTCTTCCCGACACGCTGTACGTCACCGAGCTCGTCGCGCGGGGCACCGTGAACACGATGCCTGAGAAGACGCTCGAGGCGACCTTCGATCACGCCGACGTCGTCGGCGACACGATCACCGGCAACTATGGCGATGCTCACGCCGTGTTCGACGGCCTCGCATCGGTGGGGATCGACTTCGCCGATGTCACGCAGGTTCTCGAAGACGAGGGCGTCGACAAGTTCATCGCCTCGTGGCACGAGTTGCAGGCGACGGTGACGACAGCCCTCGAGAACGCGGACGTCTGAGCCGGCGATGGCATTCGACATCCACCTGACCGGGCACGTCAAGTCGGTCGTCGAGGCGACGCTGCCCGGTCTCGTCGGCGATCTCGTCGCGTCGGGCCTCACCGCGGGCGACAGCTCGCTGTGGGGTCCGGATGCCGAGGCCGAGGCATCACGCCGGCTCGGGTGGCTCGAGGCTGTC
The DNA here is from genome assembly GCF_002313585.1 of Microbacterium sp. UBA1097. Classification (NCBI taxonomy): domain Bacteria; kingdom Bacillati; phylum Actinomycetota; class Actinomycetes; order Micrococcales; family Microbacteriaceae; genus Microbacterium; species Microbacterium sp. UBA1097. Next base: position 34,686 of record NZ_DCBW01000059.1, read on the forward strand.
ACGGTCTCCCTGCCGCTGGTGCCGCAGATCGTTGCGCTGCGTGAGGAGCTCGTCGCGAAGGGGCTCACGCGGATCGTCCTAGCCGGCATGGGCGGGTCCTCGCTCGCTCCCGAGGTGATCGCGCAAACCGCCGGAGTTCCGCTGGTCATCCTGGACTCGACGTCGCCCGGTCAGGTGCTCGCAGCCCTCGACGACGACCCCGAAGCTGGCGGTCTTGAGCGCACGGTTCTCGTGGTGGCATCCAAGTCCGGATCGACGGTCGAGACGGATTCCGCGAAGCGTGCCTTCGAGGCGGCATTCCGGGACTTGGGTATCGACCCCACCGAGCGGATCATCGTGGTCACCGACCCCGGTTCGCCCCTGGACGAGTCGGCACGTGCCGACGGGTACCGAGTGTTCAACGCCGATCCGAGCGTGGGTGGCCGATACTCAGCGCTGACGGCTTTCGGGCTGGTCCCCGCGGGCCTTGCCGGCGCCGACATCCAGGAGCTGCTCGCCGAAGCCGATGCGACCCTCCTTGAGGTCGCCATCGACAGCCCCGAGAACCCAGCACTGGTGCTTGCTGCCGCAATCGCCGGCGGCGAGCCGCGCCGCGACAAGCTCGCTCTCATCAGCGATGGCACGCACATCGTGGGGCTCCCCGACTGGATCGAGCAGCTGATCGCGGAGTCGACGGGAAAGAACGGCACCGGCATCCTGCCCGTTGTCATGCTGCCCGTCTCACCCGAGCTCGAATCCACACCCGCAGACCTGCAGGTGCTGCGCCTGGTCGACGAGGCAAACGAATTCCACCTGTTCGAACATCACCAGGGCGAGATCCTGGTCAGTGGTTCCCTCGGGGCCCAGTTCGTCGTGTGGGAGTACGCGACCGCGATCGCGGGACGGATGCTCGGTATCAACCCGTTCGACCAGCCCGATGTCGAGTCAGCCAAGGAAGCCACGCGGGGACTCCTCGAGCGCACGCCCGAACCGACTGCACCGGCGTTCGTCGTCGATGGCGTCCAGGTGCGGGTCACGGATGCCGCGCTTGCGGCATCCGGCACGATCGCCGGCGTCCTCGACGCACTGTGGGCGCAGCTGCCTGCCGACGGATACGTCTCGGTGCAGGCCTACGTCAACCGCCTCGCGATCCCCCAGCTCCAGGGCCTGCGCGAACTCGTCGCTGCCGATTCGGGCAGGCCCGCCACGTTCGGCTGGGGTCCCCGGTTCCTGCACTCGACGGGGCAGTACCACAAGGGCGGACCCGCGAACGGGGTGTTCTTGCAGATCGTGGAGCGCACCGATACGGATGTCGAGATCCCCGGCCGGCCGTTCACCTTCGGTCAGTTGATCGCCGCGCAGGCCGCGGGAGATGCCGAAGTCTTGGCCGCGCACGGGCGTCCCGTCGTCACGCTGACCCTCACCGACCCCCAGGTCGAGGTTCTTTCCCTGTTCGAAGCTGCTCAGTAAGGCATCCCATCCGATGACAGTCGAGATCTCTCGCGGGCACAATCCGCTGCGCGACCCCGAAGACGCACGCCTGAATCGGATCGCGGGCCCCAGTGCCCTCGTGATCTTCGGCGTGACCGGCGACCTCTCTCGCAAGAAGCTCATGCCGGCCGTGTATGACCTCGCCAATCGCGGGTTGCTCCCGCCGGGGTTCGGACTGGTCGGGTTCGCCCGCCGCGACTGGGAGGATCAGGACTTCGCGCAGGTTGTGCACGACGCGGTCCGCCAACATGCGCGAACCGCGTTTCGCGAGGAGACCTGGCAGCAGCTGCTGCAGGGCATCCGCTTCGTTCCCGGCGAGTTCGGCGACGACGACGCCTTTGCGCGGCTGCGCGAGACCGTGCAGAGCCTTGACGAAGAGCGTGGCACCATGGGCAACCACGCGTTCTACCTGTCCATCCCTCCGAAGGACTTCCCGGTTGTCGCACGGCAGCTGCGAACGTCAGGTCTCGTGGATGACACCGCCGACCAGCCCGAGCGGTGGCGACGAGTCGTCATCGAGAAGCCGTTCGGTCACGATCTCGCGTCGGCCCGCGAGCTCAACGACGCGCTGCGCTCGACCTTCCCGGCCGATTCGATCTTCCGGATCGATCACTACCTCGGCAAAGAGACGGTCCAGAACATCCTCGCGCTGCGGTTCGCGAACGAGCTCTTCGAGCCGATCTGGAACCGCAACTACGTCGACCACGTCCAGATCACGATGGCCGAGGACATCGGCGTGGGCGGCCGCGCCGGCTACTACGACGGCATCGGGGCAGCGCGCGACGTCATTCAGAACCACCTGCTGCAGCTTCTGGCACTGACGGCCATGGAGGAGCCCATCAGCTTCGACGCGAGCCACCTGCGTGCCGAGAAAGAGAAGGTGCTCGCTGCCGTCACGCTGCCCGCAGACCTGTCGCTCGCGACAGCGCGCGGCCAGTACGCCGGAGGGTGGCAGGGTGGCGAACACGTCACCGGATTCCTCGACGAAGACGGGATGAAGCCGGACTCGACGACCGAGACCTACGCGGCCCTCAAGCTCGAGATCAACACGCGCCGCTGGGCGGATGTCCCCTTCTACCTCCGCACCGGAAAGCGACTCGGACGCCGCGTGACCGAGATCGCCGTGGTGTTCAAGCGCGCACCCGAGCACCTGTTCACGCGTTCCCAGACATCCGGACTCGGTGAGAACGCGCTCGTCATCCGCGTGCAACCGGATGAGGGTGTCACGATCCGCTTCGGCTCCAAGGTCCCCGGTGCAAGCACGCACGTGCGAGACGTCACGATGGACTTCGGCTACGGACACGCGTTCACCGAGGCCAGTCCCGAAGCCTACGAGCGGCTCATTCTCGACGTCCTGCTCGGGGATCCCCCGCTGTTCCCCCGCCACGAAGAGGTCGAGCTCTCGTGGAAGATCCTCGACCCCGTCGAAGAGTTCTGGGCGCAGCAGGGCGGGCCGCTCGACCAATACGAACCGGGGTCGTGGGGGCCGAAGTCAGCCGACCAGCTCCTCGCCCGCGACGGACGCACCTGGAGGCGGCCATGATCGTCGATCTTCCCGACACGACAGTCAGCAAGATCTCGCGCGCGCTCATCGATGTGCGTGAGGAGGGCGGCGCCGTTGCGCTCGGACGTGTGCTCACGCTCATCATCGTGACCACCAACGGCGGCACCGAAGACGGTATCGAGGCTGCCAACGACGCGTCTCGCGAGCATCCGATGCGAGTCATCAGCCTCCGACTCGACCCTGAGGGCGAGCCGAAGCTGGATGCCGAGATCCGCGTGGGCGGCGACGCGGGCGCGAGCGAGGTCGTCGTGCTCAGGGCTTCCGGCGACGCGGCATCCAACGTCGAGAGCCTTGTCACGGGCCTGCTGCTGCCCGACGCACCGGTCGTGGTGTGGTGGCCCGACAATCCGCCGGCCACTCCCTCGCAGTCCCCCCTCGGTCGGATCGCTCAGCGCCGCATCACCGATGCCTCGACCGTGCCGTTCGAGGCCACGCGTGTTGCTCACCTGGGTGACTGCTACTCGCCGGGTGACACCGACCTCGCCTGGACGCGCCTCACGCATTGGCGCGAACAGCTCGCCGCTGTGCTCGACCAGCCGCCGTACGAGCCGATCACCGCGGTGGAGGTTCGCGGCGCTGAAACGTCGCCGTCGACAGCACTGTTGGCTGCGTGGCTGCGCCTGACTCTCGGTGTGCCGGTGGACTGGCACTACCTCTCCCCCGACGAATGGAGCGACGGCATCAAGTCGGTCCGCCTCACGCGTGCCAGCGGCGACATCGTTCTGGAACGTTCGAGCACCGCGATCGCCTGCCTGACGCAGCCCGGACAGCCGCAGCATGATCTCGTGCTCCCCCGCCGGACGCTGCGCGAGTGCCTCGCCGAGGAGCTCCGCCGGCTCGACGCCGACCTCTTGTATGGTCGAGTGATCACCGAGGGCTGGGCACTGCTCGACCCGCCACAGTCGCAGGAGACCCATGGCTGAGATCACGAACGAGAAGCGGGTGCTCATCAGCCCCGACCGGGCCACGCTCGCCGACTACGTGGCGAACCGGTTCCTGCGCCGCATCGAGAAGCAGGCTGATGAACCCGCCGTTCATGTCTCGCTCACCGGCGGAACCATGGGCATCGCGGTGCTCGAGGCTGCTGCAGCAAGCCCGCGGCTGGCGGGCCTTCGCTTCGACAATGTTCACTTCTGGTGGAGCGACGAACGATTCGTTCCGCGTCAGGATGCCGAGCGCAACGACAAGCAGGCGCGCGAGGCGCTGCTCGATCGGCTGGACATCCCCGCTGGCAACATCCACAGCGTCGCCGCCAGCGACGAGGGTGTCGACCTGGATGAGGCGGCTCGCGCCTATGCTGCCGAGCTCGCTCGCTTCGCCCAGCCCGGCGGGCCCGCCTGGCCGTCCTTCGACATGTGCTTTCTGGGGGTGGGGCCCGACGCACACATCGCCTCGCTCTTTCCCGACCACCCCGAGATCCGCGACACCGAGAACGCCGTGCTTCCGGTCCGGAACTCGCCTAAGCCGCCGCCGGAGCGCGTGACCTTCACGCGGCCGGTGATCAACGGGTCGCAGCGCGTATGGCTGGTCATGTCCGGCCCCGACAAGGCCGCAGCCCTCGGGCTCGCGCTTGCCGGCGCCAACTACACGAGCGTCCCTGCCGGCGGGGCGAAGGGACGGCGACGCACCGTCTTCTTCGTCGACCGGGAGGCTGCCGAACAGGTCCCGCCCGACCTGATCGACCAGGAGTACTGAGCCGAGTCGATTGACGAGAAACGCCCGGCCCCTCAGGGAGACCGGGCGTTTCTCGTGCAGGGAGCCCCTGCGGAAAGTCTCAGAGACCGCGGCGCTCGCGCAGCGACTTCAGCGCGTCATCCAGGAGCGCGTCGGCTTCCTCTTCGGTGCGACGCTCCTTCACGTACGCGAGGTGCGTCTTATAGGGCTCGGCCTTCGCCATCTGCGGCGGGTTGTCCTTGTCACGCCCGGCCGGGAGACCGGAGTGCGGCGAGTCGATAGTCTCGGGGATCTCCTCATCGGGAATACCCGCCGCGAAGTAGCGGACGGTTTCGTTGCCGAGAGCATCCCAGTACGAGACGGCGACGCGGTCGGCGTGATAGCCGTGGTCCTGTTCGCCCATGGGACCGGCACCCACCCGGGTGCCGCGGATTGCGTTGCCGCCGGTTGCCATCAGATCACCTGGAACTTCGTAACGAGGCCGAGTCCGACGATGGTGATGAACCATACGAGAGCCAGCACGATGGTGAATCGGTTCAGGTTTCGCTCAGCAAGACCCGACGATCCCAGAGCTGAGGTCATTCCGCCGCCGAACATGTCGGAGAGGCCACCACCTCGGCCCTTGTGCAGCAGGATCAGCAGCGTGAGCAGCAGGCTCGTGATGCCCAGAATCACCTGCAGGATCAGTTCGAGAATCGCCAAGACGTGAAACCTTTCGTCGCGACGGTGTCTCGTCGCACAAGCGTCCAGTATACGGAAAGAGGCGCGCGCGTTTCGTTTCGGCCCGCCGCGCTGTCGCTGGGTGACCGGGTCATCCGGCGACCCAGCGACAGCTGCGAGTCGAAACGCCCTTAGACGCCGACGTGCTTCTGGTAACGGATGATGGCGGCGAACTCATCCACGATGAGGCTCGCACCGCCGACCAGAGCACCGTCGACATCCGGCTCACGCATGAAGCTCGCAATGTTCGCGGCCTTCACCGAGCCGCCGTAGAGCACACGTGTGCGCTCCGCGGCATCCGCGCCAAGCGTGTCGGCGACCACCCCGCGCAGCTTGGCGCAGACATCCTGAGCCTGATCGGGAGTGGCGGCCTGACCGGACCCGATGGCCCAGACCGGCTCGTACGCCACAACGATGTCGGCATCAGCCGGCACATCAGCCAGAGCGGTCTTCAGCTGCCCCACCGGCACAGCGCTCGCGCCGTACTTCTCGAGGTCTTCCGCGGTCTCACCCACGCAGATGACCGGCACGAGACCGTGACGCAGCGCAGCCTGAACCTTGCTGGCGACGACCTCGTCGGTTTCGTGGTGGTATTCGCGGCGCTCGGAGTGACCGATGATGACGTAGCGAGCGTCCAGCTTTGCCAGAAACGCCCCCGAGACATCACCGGTGTACGCGCCGGAGTCCTTCGGCGACAGGTCCTGCGCGCCGAGGGCGAAGGGGATCTTGTCGGCATCCAGCAGCGTCTGCACGGTACGCAGATCGGTGAAGGGCGGGAAGACCGCGACCTCGACCGAACCATCCTCGTGCTTGGCGTCCTTGAGGGTCCAGTGCAGCTTCTGGACGAACGCGACAGCCTGCAGGTGGTCGAGGTTCATCTTCCAGTTGCCGGCGATGAGCGGTGTTCTCACTGCTCCCATCCGAGGACCTCCAGTCCGGGTAGCTTCTTGCCCTCGAGGAATTCGAGGCTTGCCCCGCCACCGGTGGAGATGTGGCCGAACTGGTCATCCGTGAATCCGAGCTGGCGCACCGCGGCTGCCGAGTCGCCACCGCCGACGACGCTCAGGCCGTCCACCTCGGTCAGTGCCTGCGCAACGGCCTTGGTCCCTGCGGCGAAGGCGGGCATCTCGAACACACCCATCGGGCCGTTCCAGAACACGGTCTTGCTCGCGCGGATCGCATCGCCGAAGATCTTCGCCGTGTCGGGGCCGATGTCCAGGCCCAGCCCCGTCGCGCCGAACGGGGTCTCCTCGAGCGAGTCAGCGGGAGCGACAACGTGCTCCGCGTCGGCGCTGAAGGATGCAGCCATCACAGCATCCACCGGAAGCACGATCTCAACGCCGCTCTCCTGCGCCGTGGTCATGTACCGGGTGACGGTGTCGATCTGGTCCTCTTCAAGCAGGCTCTTGCCGACCTCGTAGCCCTTGGCCTTGAGGAACGTGAACAGCATGCCGCCGCCGACGAGGATGCGGTCGACACGCGGGAGCAGGTGCTCGATCACACCGAGCTTGTCGCTGACCTTCGAACCGCCGAGCACGACAGTGTAGGGCCGTTCCGGCTTCTCAGTGAGGCGGTCGAGGACGTCGACCTCCTTCTCGATCAGGAATCCCGCCGCCGACGGCAGGATCTCGGCGAGGTCGTACACGCTCGCCTGCTTGCGGTGCACGACACCGAAGCCATCCGACACGAGAGCGTCACCGAGAGCTGAGAGCTCCCGAGCGAACGCGCCGCGGACCTCGGCATCCTTCGCGGTCTCCCCCGCATTGAACCGCAGGTTCTCGATGACCGCGACGTCGCCGTCTTCCAGCGCGGCGACGGCGTCGTGAGCAGACTCACCCACGGTGTCGCGGGCGAACGCGACAGGCTTGCCGAGCAGCTCGGACAGGCGCTGAGCGACAGGCTCGAGGCTGTACTTCGGGTCGGGTGCCCCGTCGGGGCGTCCCAGGTGCGAGCACACGACGAGGCGCGCTCCCTGGTTGATGAGGGCGTTGAGCGTGGGAACGGAGGCCCGCACGCGGCCATCGTCCGTTATGACCCCGTCCTTCAACGGAACGTTGAGGTCACAACGGACGATGACGCGCTTGCCAGCCAGCGAACCCAGCGAATCGAGGGTGCGCAGAGCCATGTCTGTTACCGGATGCCGCGGCTCAGAGCTTGCTGGCGACGAGCTCGGTGAGGTCGACGAGGCGGTTGGAGTAACCCCACTCGTTGTCGTACCAGGCCGAGACCTTCACGAGGTTGCCCGAGACATTGGTCTGTCCGGCGTCGAAGATCGACGAGTGCGGGTCGTGCACGATGTCGGTCGAGACGATCGCGTCGGTGTTGTACTTCAGGTAGCCCGCCAGTGCACCGTCAGCCGCAGCCTTCTCGTAGGCAGCGTTGATGGTCTCCTTCGTGAGGCCCTCGGCCGGCGTGATGATCGTCAGGTCCACGATCGAACCGGTGGGAACCGGAACGCGGTACGACGAACCGCTCAGCTTGCCGTTGAGCTCGGGCAGAACCAGGCCGATCGCCTTGGCCGCACCGGTGGCAGCCGGCACGATGTTCAGCGCGGCAGCGCGAGCGCGGTGCAGGTCACCGTGGGGGCCGTCCTGCAGGTTCTGGTCTGCGGTGTAGGCGTGGGCGGTCATCATGAAGCCGCGCTCGATACCGAAGTTGTCGTTGAAGACCTTCGCGAGCGGCGCCAGGCAGTTGGTCGTGCACGATGCGTTCGAGATGACGTGCATCGTGGCCGGGTCGTACTCGCCGTCGTTCACGCCCATGACGAACGTGCCGTCGACGTCGGTGCCCGGTGCCGAGATGAGAACCTTCTTCGCGCCGCCCGCGATGTGCTTGCTGGCGTCAGCTGCCTTCGTGAAGCGACCCGTGGACTCGATGACGATGTCCACGCCCAGCTCGCCCCACGGGAGGTTCGCGGGGTCGCGCTCTTCGAAGACCTTGATGCTCTTGCCACCGACAGTGATGGAGTCCTCGGTGTACGAGACCTCTTCGCTCAGCCGTCCGCCGACCGAGTCGTACTTGAGGAGGTGGGCGAGCGTCTTGTTGTCGGTGAGGTCGTTCACCGCCACGATGTCGAGGTCCGCGCCCTGCTCCAAAGCTGCGCGGAGGTAGTTGCGTCCGATACGGCCGAAGCCGTTGATACCGATCTTGACAGACACGGTGTCTCCCTGTTTCTCATCGCGCCGAAGCGCCGGGGGTCAGCTCCGGATCGACGACCCGGAGAGGGGTGTCATTTGTGGTGTGTTACAGCAGACAAATGAGGCTGCCGGAGCCCCCGAGCGGGCGAGGGCTCCGCGGCATCCTCACCTGATCATGACCCTAGCAGCAGACCTGCCGTCTTCTCACGAGCCGTGACAAAGCGGTCCTGGACGTTCTGCCAGTTCACGATGTTCCAGAACGCCTTCACGTAGTCAGCGCGGACGTTCTTGTAATCGAGGTAGTACGCGTGCTCCCACACGTCAAGCATGAGCAGCGGAACGCTCGCAGCGGCGAGCTGGCCCTGCTGATCGAAGATCTGCTGAATGACGAGGCGCTCACCGATCGAGTCCCAGAACAGCGCCGCCCAACCCGAGCCCTGCACGCCGAGAGCTGCAGCGGTGAAGTGCGCCTGGAATTTGTCGAACGAGCCGAAGTACTCGTCGATGGCGGATGCGAGCTCGCCGGTGGGCTTGTCGCCGCCATCCGGCGACATGTTCGTCCAGAAGATCGAGTGGTTGGTGTGACCACCCAGGTTGAACGAGAGGTCCTTCTCGAGCTTGTTGACGTTGGCGAGGTTGCCCGAGTCACGCGCCTCGGCCAGCTGCTCGAGCGCCGTGTTGGCACCCGTCACGTATGCCTGGTGATGCTTGTCGTGGTGCAGCTGCATGATCGTGGCGCTGATGTGCGGCTCGAGCGCAGCGTAGTCGTAGGGGAGGTCGGGCAGGGTGTAGGTGGCCATTCGCTCTTCTCTTCCTGTCGTCGCGGCGCCAGGAATGCCCCGGCGTCGCTGGGGTGACAGTTGTCATCCTAGTGAGGCGCGGCACCCGCTCGGCGGGTCTTGCGCGAGAAGAGAACACGCGTTACGGGGGCTGGCCCCGCCGGGATGGTCAGTCCAGGGCGCTGGCCGGAACCGCTGATTCCGTTCCGGGAATACCCTCGGCTGCAGCCTTCTTGTCGGCCATCGCGAGAAGGCGACGGATGCGGCCGGCAACGGCATCCTTCGTCAGCGGCGGATCGGCGTGGTGGCCGAGCTCATCGAGACTCGCGTCACGGTGGGCGAGCCGCAGGTCACCGGCCTCGCGCAGGTGATCGGGGATGTCATCGCCGAGGATCTCGAGGGCACGCTCGACGCGGGCACACGCCGCAACCGCGGCCTGGGCAGAACGACGCAGGTTGGCGTCATCGAAGTTCACGAGCCGGTTGACGCCGGCGCGAACCTCGCGGCGCTGTCGCATCTCATCCCAGTGCGCGGCGACCTGGCGGGCTCCCATGACGGCCAGAGCCGTGCGGATGGCATCCCCCTCGCGCACGACGACGCGGGGCGCCCCACGGACCTCGCGCGCCTTCGCCCCGATGCCGAGCCGGTGCGCTGCCCCAACGAGCGCCATGGCGGCTTCAGACGACGGGCACAGCACGTCCAGTGAGGCGGATCGGCCAGGATCGGTGAGAGCACCAGCACCGAGGAACGCCCCGCGCCACACGGCAGCGAGGTCTCCCCGGGACCCGGTCGTGAGCTTGTTCGGCAGCCCCCGCACCGGCCGGCGCCGCTGGTCGAGCAGGCCCGTCTGACGTGCCAGCGTTTCTCCCCCGTCGATGACCCGCACCGCGAACAGCGCCCCCGCTCGTGAGCCGGATCCCTGCGTCTGGACGATCTCGGGCCTCACACCGTAGATTTCCATGAGCTCTCGGGCGACGCGGCGGGCGAGGGCCTCGGAGTCGACCTCAGCCTCGACCGCGACACGGTTGGCGATGGAGTGCAGGCCGCCGGCGAAGCGGAGCAGTGATGTCAACTCGGCGATCCGGGCGTTCGGAAGCGGGTCCCGGACCGCAATGAGTTCTGCTTTGACATCGGCCGTCAGCGACACGAGGCTCCTTTCGAGGGTGCCGGCACGGCCGGCGGATGACGCTCTAGCCTACTCGGGCGGGCACCTCGAATTCTCGGCGGTCTCCCGGTCCGGCGCTACTCCCGACCGAGGTCGCGGTGCTTGATGCGAACGGCGACCCCAGCCTCATCGCTCAGCCGTCGGGCAAGCTCTTCGACCACGACCACCGAACGGTGCTTGCCGCCGGTGCAGCCGACAGCGACGACCGAATGCCGCTTGTTCTCGCGCTGATAGCCCTGAAGCACCGGCTGCAAGGCTGCAGCGTAAGCGTCCACGAACTCGCGGGCCCCGGGCTGGGCGAGCACGTAGTCGCGCACCTGCGGGTCCTGCCCCGTGAACGCACGCAGCGAGGGGTCCCAGTAGGGGTTGGGCAGAAAACGCATGTCGGCGACCATGTCGGCATCCGTCGGCAGACCGTACTTGAACCCGAAGCTCATGATCGTGAGCATGTGGCGAGCCGCACCCTCATCCGAGAAGAGCTCGAAGATCCGTGTCGCGAGTTGATGCACGTTCAACGACGTCGTGTCCACGACGATGTCGGCGCGCTCTCGAATCTCCGAGAGCCGCTCTCGCTCGGTGCGGATGCCGTCGATGAGGGTGCCCTCGCCCTGCAGCGGATGCGGGCGCCGCACTGCCTCGAACCGCCGGACGAGAACATCGTCCGAGGCGTCGAGGAAGACGATGCGCACGTTGCGGCGCGAGCGCAACTCCCCCACTTCCGCGGGGAGCGCCGTGAACAGATCTCGGCCGCGCACATCGACGACAGCGGCGACCTTCGGCAGCGCGGATGCCGCGATCTCCGACAGCTCGAGCATCGGCTTGAGCATCTGCGGCGGCAGGTTGTCGACGACGTACCAGCCGAGGTCTTCGAGGGCGTTAGCCGCTGTCGAGCGTCCGGCGCCGGACATTCCGGTCAGGATGAGCACGTCGCTGCTGGCGGCTGTCGTCTCATCCATCGCGTCCCCTTGCCCTCCGGTGGCGCTTGTGGCGCGGCCTTGCGGCCCCGCGGTCGTCGGGTGCACGGTGTGCCGCCTGCCAGCGGGTTCCGCGCCCCGCCAGCCTATCGACTTGCCAGGTGCGCGTGGATCGTGGCGGCAAGCTTGGGGCCGACCCCGGGAAGCTCTTGAATCTCCTCGGGAGTCGCGTTCCTGAGCGCGGTCACCGATCCGAAGTGGCGAAGCAGCGCCCGGATGCGGGCCTCACCGAGACCCGGAATCTCGGCGAGCACGGTCTGGATGTCCCGTTTGCGCTTGCCGCGCTGCTTGGTGATGGCAAATCGATGGGCTTCGTCACGCAGTCGCTGCAACAGATAGAGCGCCTCGCTGGTGCGCGGCAGGATCACCGGGTAGTCCTCGCCGGGCAGCCACACCTCTTCCAGACGTTTGGCGATGCCGCACAGCGCGATGTCGGAGTGCCCGGCGTCTGCCAGCGCCCGTGCTGCGGCGTTGACCTGCGGCCTGCCGCCATCGACCACGAGCAGCTGCGGGCGGTAGGCAAAGCGCGGGCGGTTGCGCTCCGTCACGACGGTGCCCTCGGCGGTCGGGTCAGAGCTGACGGCGATCTCATCGGCGTCAGTCTCGCTGGCGCCGCCAGCAATGGTCGCGGCGTCAACGGCCATCGGCGCTGCCCCATCGCGCTCATTGTCGATATATGCGAGTCGGCGCATGAGCACCTGATAGAGCGAATCGGTGTCGTCGGTGGTCTCGGCGACACCGAACGTGCGGTACTGGTCCTTGCGCGGCAACCCGTCTTCGAACACGACCATCGACGCGACGACGTTGGTACCGCTCAGGTGCGAGACGTCGTAGCACTCGATACGGAGCGGCGCCTCATCGAGGTCCAGCGCTTCCTGCAGATCGGTGAGCGCCTGCGAGCGTGCCACGTAGTCGCTCGTGCGCCGGGTTTTGTGCAGCAGAAGCGCCTGTTGCGCGTTCAGCGCTGCGTTCTTCATGAGGTCGGCCTTCGCGCCACGCTGCGCGATCTGAATCGTGACGTTCGTGCCGCGCTTCTCGCGAAGCCACGCCTCCAGTTCCGCGGCATCGTCAGGGAGCGCTGGAACAAGCACCTGCTTAGGGATGTCGGCGCTGCCCGAGGGACCGTAGGTCCGCTGCAGAATCTGGTCGACGAGCTCTCCCCCGCTGATGTCCAGTTCCTTCTCGATCGTGGTAGCCCGCACACCGCGGACGCGCCCGCCGCGGATGACGAAGTGCTGCACGGCGGCGGCGAGTTCGTCCTCCGCGATGCCGAACAGGTCGGCATCCGTGTCATCGGGTAGCACGAGAGCGCTCTTGTTGAGCACCGCTTCGATCGCTTGGAGTCTGTCACGATAAACCGCGGCTGACTCGTAATCCATCGCAGCTGAGGCTTCCTTCATCCGCGCCGTCAGCTGCCGGGTGAAGCGCTGATCGCCACCGGACATGAACGCCACGAAGTCGTCGACGATCGCCCGGTGCTCCTCGATCGTCACGCGGCCAGAGCACGGCCCGCCACAGCGGCCGATCTGGCCGGGGAAGCAGGGGCGACCAGTGGCCATGGCGCGCTTGTAGGACGAGTCACTGCAGGTGCGGATCGGGAACACCTTGATCATGAGATCGATGACCTCGTGCACCGCCCACACCTTGGGGTACGGGCCGAAGTACTTCGCGCCGCGGATCTTGTGGTTTCGCGTCACCATGACTCTCGGCGCTTCGTCAGCGAGGGTGATCGCCATGTACGGATAGGACTTGTCGTCCTTGTAGCGCACGTTGAAGGGCGGCGAGAACTCCTGGATCCACATGTATTCCAGTTGCAGTGCCTCGACGTCGCTGCTGACCACCGTCCACTCGACGCCGGTGGCGGTGGTCACCATCCGTCTCGTGCGCTCGTGGAGCGTGTGCAGCGGCGCGAAGTAGTTCGACAGGCGCGCGCGAAGGTTCTTCGCCTTGCCCACGTAGAGGATGCGCCCGGCGTCGTCCCGGAACCGGTACACGCCGGGGTTCGTCGGGATCTCCCCCGGCGCCGGCCGGTACGAGAGCTGGGGATGGGTGGCGCGCGCCACGCTCAACCTGCCTTGCGAGCCGCCGGCGCGTCGTGGGCGTCGAATAGCTCGGCCAGGAACTGTCCGGTGTAGCTCTCGGGCACCCCCGCGACCTGCTCGGGTGTTCCGGTGGCGATGATCTCGCCGCCGCCGGAGCCGCCTTCGGGGCCGAGATCGATGATCCAGTCAGCCGACTTGATGACATCGAGGTTGTGCTCGATCACGATCACTGTGTTGCCCTTGTCGACCAGGCCGTTCAAGACCTCGAGAAGGCGGCGCACGTCTTCGAAGTGCAAACCCGTAGTGGGCTCGTCGAGCACGTAGATGCTGCGTCCGTTGCTTCGCCGCTGCAGTTCCGTCGCGAGCTTCACGCGCTGCGCCTCACCGCCCGACAGAGTGGTTGCCGACTGGCCGAGCCGCACGTAGCCGAGGCCCACGTCGACCAGGGTCTTCATATACCGATGGATCGCCTGGATCGGCTCGAAGAAATCGGCTGCCTCGGCGATCGGCATCTCGAGAACCTCGGCGATGTTCTTGCCCTTGTAGTGGACCGCGAGCGTGTCCCGGTTGTAGCGCTTGCCGTGGCAGACCTCGCAGTCCACGTAGACATCGGGCAGGAAGTTCATCTCGATCTTGATCGTGCCATCGCCCGCGCACGCCTCGCAGCGTCCGCCCTTCACGTTGAAACTGAAGCGGCCGGGTTGGTAACCGCGCGCCTTGGCTTCGGGGGTCTCGCTGAAGAGGGTGCGGATGCGATCGAACACGCCGGTGTAGGTGGCCGGGTTCGAGCGGGGTGTGCGCCCGATCGGAGCCTGGTCGACGTGCACGACCTTGTCGAGGTTGTCAAGACCCGTGACGCGCGTGTGCTTGCCGGGAACCGTTCGTGCTCCGTTGAGCCGAGCCGCGAGCACCTGGTAGAGGATGTCGTTGACCAGTGACGACTTGCCGGAACCGCTCACGCCGGTTACTGCCGTGAGGACGCCCAGCGGGAACTGCGCGCTGACCTGTTTGAGGTTGTTCTCACGCGCACCGACGACTTCGACCATCCGCTTCTTGTCGATCTTGCGGCGCTTGCGCGGGGTCGGGATGCTGCGGCGGCCGGCAAGGTAGTCGCCGGTGATCGAGTCGGAGTCGGCGAGAAGTTCGGCGAGGGGTCCGGAGTGTACGACGTGCCCGCCGTCGACGCCGGCGCGAGGCCCGATGTCGACGATCCAGTCGGCTGCGTGAATTGTCTCTTCGTCGTGTTCGACGACGATGAGGGTGTTGCCGAGCCCCTTGAGCTTCAGGAGCGTCTCGATGAGGCGGCGGTTGTCGCGCTGGTGCAGCCCGATCGACGGTTCGTCGAGCACGTACAGCACACCGGTCAGCCCCGACCCGATCTGGGTAGCGAGGCGGATGCGTTGAGCTTCGCCGCCCGAGAGCGAACCGGCCGAGCGGCTGAGGTTCAGATAGTTCAGCCCGACCTGGATGAGGAATTCGAGGCGCGCGCGGATCTCGCGGAGCACCGCGGCGGCGATCATGGCCTCGCGCTCGGTGAGCTCGAGGGTCGCGAAGTACTCCTGTGCCTCCGCGAGGCTCAGGCGCGAGGCATCCGCGATAGAGCGCCCGTGCACGAGTACTGCGAGGACCTCGGGCTTGAGGCGGTCGCCGTTACAGGCGGGGCAGGGAACCTCGCGCAGGTACTCCGACCAGCGCTGGCGCTGCGTGTCGGACTCGGCCTGCACGTACTGGCGTTCGATGTAGGGCACGACACCCTCGAATCCCGACGTGTACCGCATCTCGCGGCCGTAGCGGTTCTTCCACTTGACGTTGACCTTGAAGTTCTCGCCGTGCAGGACAGCGTTCTGAACCTCCGCCGTGAGCTCCCGCCAGGGGGTGTCCAACGAAAAGCCCAGGTCATCGGAGAGGCCTTCGAGCAGGCGCTCGTAGTACTGGAACAGCCCCTTGCCCTGCGTCGTCCACGGGATGAGGACTCCCTCGCGGATCGAGAGTTCGGGGTCGCCCAGCATGAGCTCGACATCCACCGACATCCGGGTGCCGAGACCGGAGCACGTGGGGCAGGCGCCGAACGGGGCGTTGAACGAGAAAGTCCGCGGCTCGATCTCGGTCAGCTGCAGCGGGTGGCCGTTCGGGCACGAGAGCTTCTCGCTGAAGGACTGCCACGCGTCATCGCCCTCTTCGTCGACGAAATTGACCTGCATGATGCCGCCCGCGAGCCCGAGCGCCGTCTCGACGGAGTCGGTGACGCGGCTCAGGATGTCGGGGCCTGCCACGAGGCGATCCACGACGACGGCGATGTCGTGCTTGTAACTCTTCTTGAGGGTCGGCGGTTCGGCGAGCTGGATGAGGTCGCCGTCGACGACGGCACGGGCGTAACCCTTCGCGGAGAGCTCTTTGAAGAGGTCGACGAACTCCCCCTTCTTCTGGCTCACCACGGGCGCGACGATCTGATACCGCGTGCGCTCGGGCAACTCCATGAGCTGGTCGGCGATCTGCTGCACCGTCTGGCGCTGGATCTGCGCACCGCACTCCGGGCAGTGGGGTACCCCGATCCGGGCCCACAGCAAACGCATGTAGTCGTGGATCTCGGTGATCGTGCCGACAGTGGAGCGCGGGTTGCGGTTCGTTGACTTCTGATCGATCGAGACCGCCGGGCTCAGCCCCTCGATGAAATCGACGTCGGGCCGATCGACCTGACCCAGGAACTGGCGCGCGTAGGAGCTCAGCGATTCGATGTAGCGACGCTGCCCTTCGGCGAAGATCGTGTCGAACGCGAGGCTCGATTTTCCGGACCCCGACAACCCGGTGAACACGACGAGTGAGTCGCGAGGGATGTCGAGATCGACGTCCTTGAGGTTGTGGACGCGGGCGCCGCGAACACTCAGTGTTCCAGTGCTGTGGGCATGCGAAGAGACGGGGACGATGGGCACCCGTCAAGTGTAGGTGTGGCCTCCGACATCGGCTCCGGAGCGCTCGTTCGACGATCTGGAGCAGACAGTTCGGTCGCGTCTTTGTGTCGCCTCCATGCCGTGTGACACGCATCACGACGCGACCGAACGTGGAATCCCGACTTTCGGTCGCGCCTTCATGCGGGTCGGTCGCCTTAGCACCCGCAAAACGGCGCCACCGAACCTAGATGGGAGCTGGAGTTGGAACTCAGGGGCAGTGCATGAGGGGCTTGTCGCCTGACCTGTCGAACGTGTGGCGATTCATGGGCTGATGACACAGTGGGCAGGCGCGCTCGGCACGCTCCTCGGCGCTCGGCCCCGGTTCCAGCGGGCTCACCTGAGGCGGCCCGGCGACGCGGATGAGGTTGGTGTTGAACCAGGTGTACCAACCGCCCGCTTCGCGCACGCGCTCACGGAGCGGTCGCTTCGGCGCCTCATTCGTTCGTGTCATGATGTTTAGTGTACTAATAGATTGCTAGACTGGCCACATGGCCGACGAGGAAGACCTGCTCAAGCTCGACAATCAGGTGTGCTTCGCTCTCGTGACCGCCGCCCGCAACGTGGTGTCGATCTACCGCCCGATCCTCGAACCGCTCGGCCTCACACATCCGCAGTACCTCGTCATGCTCGCCCTGTGGGAGGACTCACCGCGCTCGCTCGGCGACCTCGCTGACGAGCTCGCGATGGAACCGGCCACCCTCTCCCCCCTGGTCAAGCGCCTCGAGACGCAAGGGCGCGTCACGCGCACACGTCGGACCGATGACGAACGGGTGCTCGACATCGGTCTGACACCGGCCGGCCGGGTACTCCGCGAGGAGGCGCTTGAGGTGCCCCGACGCGTGATGGCCGTGACCGGCCTCGGCGCGGCTGAACTCAAGGAGCTGCGCGACGGACTTCAGCCGTTCGCAGGCCGGATGCCGAACCTGGCCGGCTGAGGCATCCGTCGGACGGCTTGGCGTGCCGTGCCCCCATACGCGGTCGCAACGGCGCACGAAGAGGATGACCTATGGGTCGACGAACCTCATCACGATCCGATCGTGACGAGACCGGCAGCATCTAGTGGCCAGGCGGGGTTGTGCGCGACCTCCCACGGGTGGCCGTCGGGATCGATGAACACTCCCGAGTAGCCACCCCAGGGCGTCGGCGCACCGGCACGTGTGACGCGCGCGCCGGCCGCCGCGGCATCCGTGAGAGTCGCATCGACCTCCTCGGGTGATCGCACATTGTGAGCGAGGGTCACGCCGCCCCATCCACCGCCGTCGGTGACCGCAGAGTCTGCGGCGAGCTTCGCCCGGCTCCAGATGGCGAAGGCCATGCCGTCGAGCTGGAAGAACACAACCTCCCCGGGAACCGACCCGGGATGCGGCTCCCACCCGAGCCCGCGATAGAACGCGATCGCGCGCTCGAGGTCCGAAACCCCGAGGGTGATGAGGCTCAGCCGTTGCTCCACATCCGCTCCGTTTCAACCCGGTGAGCTCGCGGCCAGCTCGGCGGCGTCAGGCGTGACCTGCCCGCTCCATGGCTCGCAGTTCCTTCTTCAGGTCTTGCAGTTCATCACGCAGGCGTGCCGCGAGCTCGAACTTCAGTTCCCCGGCCGCGGCCAGCATCTGGTCGGAGAGGTCGCTGATCATCGCTTCGAGCTGCGTCGCACCCTCGGCGGCGATCCCCTCGCGACGCAGGTTCGGGGTGGGGCTCTTGCCCTTGCCGTTCTTGGATGCGGCGGCATCCTTGCGGTTCAGCATCGCCTTCGTGTCGGCGCCCTCGCGGATCAGTGCATCGGTGATGTCGGCGATCTTCTTGCGAAGCGGCTGCGGGTCGATGCCGTGCTCTTTGTTGTACGCGATCTGCCTCTCGCGCCGGCGGTCGGTCTCATCGATCGCTGCGCGCATCGAGTCGGTGACCGTGTCGGCGTACATGTGCACCTGGCCGGACACGTTTCGGGCGGCGCGACCGATCGTCTGGATGAGGGACGTGCCCGATCGCAGGAACCCCTCTTTGTCGGCATCCAGGATCGACACGAGTGAGACCTCGGGAAGGTCCAGTCCCTCGCGAAGCAGGTTGATGCCGACCAGCACGTCGTAGACGCCGGCGCGGAGCTCACTGAGCAGTTCGACGCGGCGGAGGGTGTCGACGTCCGAGTGCAGATACCGCACGCGCACGCCGTGCTCGCCGAGGAAGTCGGTGAGTTCCTCGGCCATCTTCTTGGTGAGGGTCGTCACGAGGACTCGCTCGTCGCGCTCGACGCGGACGCGGATCTCTTCGAGGAGGTCGTCGATCTGTCCCTTGGACGGCTTGACGACGATCTCGGGGTCGACGAGGCCGGTAGGACGGATGATCTGCTCGACGACCCCGTCAGCGATCCCCATCTCGTACCGCCCGGGAGTCGCAGACAGATAGACGGTCTGCCCGACGCGGTTCTTGAACTCATCGAAGCGCAACGGGCGGTTGTCGAGCGCTGACGGCAGCCGAAAGCCGTGGTCGACGAGGGTGCGCTTGCGGGAGGCATCCCCCTCGTACATTGCTCCGATCTGCGGCACGGTGACGTGGGACTCGTCGATCACGAGCAGGAAGTCGTCGGGGAAGAAGTCCAGCAGCGTGTGCGGCGGCTCTCCCGGCTGGCGACCGTCGAGGTGACGCGAATAGTTTTCGATGCCAGAACAGAAACCCAGCTGCTGCAGCATCTCGAGATCGAAGGTGGTGCGCATCCGCAGCCGCTGAGCCTCGAGCAGCTTCTGCTGGGACTCGAGTTCCTTCAACCGCGCGGCGAGCTCGTCTTCGATCGTGCCGATCGCGCGCTGCACGGTCTCGGTTCCGGCCACATAGTGCGAGGCCGGGAAGATCGGCACCGAATCCATCTTCTGGATGACATCGCCCGTCAGCGGATGCAGCAGGTAGAGCGCCTCGATCTCGTCACCGAACAGCTCGATGCGGATGGCGTACTCCTCGTACACCGGGATGATCTCGATCGTGTCGCCGCGAACACGAAAGTTGCCGCGCGAGAAGTCGACGTCGTTGCGGTTGTACTGCATCGCGATGAATTTGCGGATGAGGGCGTCACGGTCGTACCGCTCCCCCACCTGCAGCGCGACCATCGCCCGCAGATACTCCTCGGGCGCTCCCAGGCCGTAGATGCAGGAGACCGTCGAGACGACGACGACGTCGCGGCGAGAGAGGAGCGAATTCGTGGTCGAGTGGCGCAGGCGCTCGACCTCGGCGTTGATCGAGGAGTCCTTCTCGATGAAGGTGTCGGTCTGCGGGACGTAAGCCTCGGGTTGGTAGTAGTCGTAGTACGAAACGAAGTACTCGACGGCGTTGTTCGGCATGAGTTCGCGGAACTCATTGGCAAGCTGCGCGGCCAGCGTCTTGTTGTGCGCCATGACAAGGGTCGGACGCTGTACCTGCTCGATCAGCCAGGCCGTGGTCGCGGACTTGCCCGTTCCCGTCGCACCGAGCAGCACGACATCCGTCTCGCCCGCGTTGATGCGCGCTGCGAGATCGGCGATCGCCTGCGGCTGATCACCCGACGGCGCGTACTCGCTGACGACTTCGAAGGGCCTGACGGATCGTGTGGTTTGCACCCTTCCAGGGTAGGCGTGCCCTCCGACATCGAGGCCGTCGCTGCATCCGCACTCCAGCGCGATGGGTCACAACATGCCGCACACCCTGCGACGGTTGCGGCGTGTTGTGACCCCTCGCGTGAGAGTTCCCGCAGCAAAGACGCTGCGGGCACGAAGAAGGATGCCTACCCTGGAGGGGT
>NZ_DCBW01000001.1:0-1411 GCF_002313585.1 Microbacterium sp. UBA1097
GGCTCTTCGGACTTCCGGTGGGGGTCATGGGGTGAGGCCGCCGGCGGCGAGGAGCATGCGGAGGCGGTAGTTGTGCCGGTTTCGGTAGCCGCGGGCGAGGCGGCGGTGGAGCTCGATGATCCCGTTCACCGCCTCGGTGCCGCCGTTCGATGACCGGTTGGTGGTGAAGTAGGCCAGGAACGCGTCGGTCCACCGCCGGAGGGTGCGGCCGAGGCGTGCAATCTCGGGGATCGGGCAGGTGTGGAACGACTCCACGACCTTCTCTGCGATCTTCCGCCCTTCGGCGAGGTCCTTCTGGTGATAGGCGGAGCGCAGCTGCTGCGCGCACTGCCACGCGACGAACACCTCATCATGGGCAGGGGCGGCTTCGATCGCCGCGACCAGCCGTGCCCGCTGGTTCTCGGTGAGGTTCTCGGCGCCGGCGCGGAGGATGGTCTGGATCCCGTAGAGCGGATCGCCCTTCCGGCCGCGGTGACCGAGGGTGTCCTGCTGGACACGTCGGCGGACCTCGTCGACGGCGGCGGTGCCGAGCTTGACGACGTGGAACGCGTCGAGCACCGCGACGGCGTCCTCGAGCTTGTCGTCGATCGCGGTCTTGTATCCGGCGAACGGGTCCAACGCCGCGACCTTCACGTTGTTCCGGAACGCGTCGCCGCGCTCGTCGAGCCAGGCCGCGTAGGCCTTCCCCGATCTGCCCGGCACGAGGTCGAGCAGCCGGGCACGGGTGCGACCGTGCTCATCCCGGGTCAGGTCGACCATCCCGGTCAGCTCCTTCGGGCCGCGCTTGCGGGAGTCGACGTGATGCCAGATGTGCTCGTCGACGCCGAGGGTGGTGACGTTCTCGAACCGGGACTCGTCGGCAGCCAGCTTGACGAGTTCGGGCTCAACGGCCCGCCACACCGTCTTCCACGACGTGCCCAGCTGTCGGGCCAGGCCCGCGATCGTGGCGTGCTCGCGGCGCAGCTGCCCGATCGCCCACGTCACCGCGCGCATGGTGATCGACCCGCGCGCGGCGACCAGGGTCGGGACCTGCTCCACGAACGTCCTCCTCATGCAGTCGGGATCATCACAACGCCACACCCGCTGCCGCCAGATCAGTCGCACCCGCGTCGCGCCGGGCACGTCGTGAAGAACGCGGCGGCGGCGACCCCGACCGACAGCGAGCACCCCGCACGACGGGCAACCGGCCGGCGCCGCGGGGCTCGAGACCGTCACCACCAGCAGCCCGTCCAGACGCTCGACCGCCTCGACATGGACGCCGTCGAGACCGAGCAGCAGATCGCAGCGGGAACACGGGCAAGCGGCAGAGCGCGCATCAGCGCACCCCGAACTATGGTGAGACACGTCGAGGTCCTCGGTTGGAGCAGCAGTTGGCGCTACTGATCCTCGGGGACCTCGACCCCTACCCGCC
>NZ_DCBW01000001.1:1681-3132 GCF_002313585.1 Microbacterium sp. UBA1097
GTCCTCGGTTGGAGCAGCAGTTGGAGCTACTGATCCTCGGGGACCTCGACCCCTACCCGCCGAACCTCACCCGGCGAGCCTCACCCCCACCGAATGTCCGAAGAGCCGCAAAGGCTCTTCGGACATTCGGTGGGGGTCATGGGGTGAGTCCGCCGGCGGCGAGGAGCATGCGGAGCCGGTAGTTGTCGCGGTTTCGGTAGCCGCGGGCGAGGCGGCGGTGGAGTTCGATGATGCCGTTCACTGCTTCGGTGCCGCCGTTGTTCGCCCGGCTGGTGGTGAAGTAGGCCAGGAACGCGGCTCGCCAGCGGCGGAGGGTGCGGCCGAGGCGGGCGATCTCGGGGATCGGGCAGGTGTGGAATGTGTCGACGACCTTCTCGGCGATCCGCCGCCCCTCGGCGAGGTCCTTCTGGTGGTAGGCGGAACGCAGTTGCTGGGCGCACTGCCATGCGACGAACACCTCGTCGTGCGCGGGGTCGGCCTCGATCGCTGCCGCGAGCCTGGTCCGCTGCTTCTCGGTGAGGTTCTCGGCGCCGGCGCGGAGGATGGTCTGGATCCCGTAGAGCGGGTCGCCGGTCCGACCGCGATGCCCGAGGGTGTCTTGCTGGACGCGGCGGCGGACCTCGTCGACGGCGGCGCTGCCGAGCTTGACGACGTGGAACGCGTCCAGCACGGCCGTGGCGTCTTCGAGCTTGTCGTCGATCGCGGTCTTGTAGCCGGCGAACGGGTCAAGAGCTGCGACCTTCACGTTCTGCCGGAACGCTTCGCCGCGTTCGGCGAGCCAGGACGCGTAGGCCTTCCCGGAGCGGCCGGGCACGAGGTCGAGCAGCCTCGCCCGCGTCTTTCCGGTGCTGTCGCGGCTGAGATCGACCATCCCGGTCAGCTCCTTCGGGCCGCGCTTTCGGGGGTCTGTGTGATGCCAGATGTGCTCATCGACGCCGAGGGTGGTGACGTTCTCGAACCAGGACTCGTCCTCAGCCAGTTTGACCAGCTCGGGCTCGACGGCCCGCCACACCGTCTTCCACGACGTTCCGAGCTGACGGGCGATACCGTGCACGGTGGCGTGCTCGCGGCGCAGCTGCCCGATCGCCCAGCCGACGGCGCGCGTGGTGATCGACCCGCGCCGGGCCACCAGACCCGGGAGCTGCTCCACGAACGTCCGTCGCACGCATCCCACCTCGTCGCACCGCCAGACCCGCTGCCGCCACACGATCCGCACCCGCGTCACGCCGGGCACATCGTGAAGCACCCGTCGGCGACGTCCGCGGCCGGTCGCGACGACCCCGCACGACGGGCAGCCGGTCGGTGCCGCCGGGCTCGAGACGGTCACGATCAGCAGCCCGTCACGGCGGTCAACGTCCTTGACATGGACCCCATCGAGGCCGAGCAGCAAGTCGCAGCGGGAACACGGGCAGGCGGCAGAGCACGCGTCAGCGCACCCCGAACTATGGTGA
>NZ_DCBW01000066.1:0-11579 GCF_002313585.1 Microbacterium sp. UBA1097
AGGGACAACTCGGCTGGAGGAGGGGGCTAGGTTGCGAGCTCGGTGAGCTCGAACCACCGCTCCTCGAGAGAGGCGGTCTCTGTTTCGACCTCGCGGAGTTCATCGCCGAGGCGCGTCAGACCCGCGAAGTCGCTCTGGTCGTGCGCTGCCATCCGCTCGTGGATCTCGGCGGTGCGCTGGGTCAGTCGCTCCAACTTGCGTTCGATCGCGCTCAGCTCCTTCTGTGCGGCGCGCAGATCGGCGCCCGACAGCCCCGGTTCCGACGTCTGCTGGGCTGCCGACGCGGCGCCCGATCGGTCAGGTCCGGCATCCGTGGTCTGCTCTCGCAGCCGGAGGTACTCGTCCACCCCGCCGGGGAGGTGCCGTAGTCGTCCCGCGCCGCCGGGTCCGGGGAGGATCGCGTACTGCTGGTCGGTGACGCGCTCCAGGAAGTACCGGTCGTGGGAGACGACCAGCAGAGTGCCCGGCCACGAGTCGAGGAGGTCTTCCATCGCCGCGAGCATGTCGGTATCGAGGTCGTTGGTCGGTTCGTCCAGGATGAGAACGTTCGGCTGGTCCAGCAGGATCAACAGCAGCTGCAGGCGGCGCTTTTGCCCTCCCGAGAGGTCGCGCACGGGAGTCGAGAGCTGCGCGGATGAGAAGCCGAGCCGTTCAAGCAGTTGGCCTGGGGTGAGTTCTTGCGCTTTCGAGCCGGAACCGATCGTGTAGCTGGTGCGGAGCCCACCGATCACGACACGTACAGGGTCGGCCAGGTGCTGCTCGAGTTCGTCGAGACGCTGCGTGAGGGTTGCCACCCGCACGGTCTTTCCCCGCTTGACCCGGCCGCCCGTGGGAGAGACGCTGCCGTCGACGAGCCCGAGAAGGGTAGACTTCCCGGCGCCGTTGACGCCAAGGATTCCGGTCCGCTCGCCCGGCGCGATGCGCCACTCGATGTCTCGGAGGATCTCGCGGCCATCGAAACTCACCGAGGCATCCAGCAGATCGACCACGTCTTTGCCAAGGCGGGTGACTGCCAGCGACTGCAGTTCGGTGGAGTTGCGGATCTCGGGGACATCCGCGATCAGCGCGTTGGCCGCATCGATGCGGAACTTCGGCTTGGAGGTTCGTGCCGGGGCGCCGCGGCGCAGCCAGGCTAGTTCCTTGCGCGCGAGGTTCTGTCGACGTGCCTCGATGGCGGCAGCCT
Source organism: Microbacterium sp. UBA1097 (assembly GCF_002313585.1). NCBI lineage: Bacteria > Bacillati > Actinomycetota > Actinomycetes > Micrococcales > Microbacteriaceae > Microbacterium > Microbacterium sp. UBA1097. Next base: position 1,184 of record NZ_DCBW01000066.1, read on the forward strand.
GGCGATCGCGTTCGACGCGCTGCAGGATATAGGCCGCATAGCCGCCCTCGAACGGTTCGACGATCCGGTCGTGCACCTCCCATGTGAGGGTGCACACCTCGTCGAGGAACCACCGGTCGTGGGTCACAACCAGCAGCGCCCCGGCGTTCGCTGTCCACCGCTTCTTGAGATGTGCGGCGAGCCACGCGATCCCCTCCACGTCGAGGTGGTTCGTCGGTTCGTCCAGGATCAGGACGTCCCAGTCGCCGATGAGCACTGCTGCGAGGGCGACGCGGCGCCGTTGACCGCCCGACAGGGTCGAGAGGGGAGCGTTCCAGTCCAGGTCCGTGACCAGCCCGGCGAGGACGTCACGGATGCGGGCGTCGCCTGCCCACTCGTGCTCGTCGAGGTCGCCGACGATCGCTCGTCCCACCGTCTGGTTGTCATCGAGGGTGTCCTGCTGGTCGACGACACCGATGCGGGTGCCGCCACGGACGGTGACCTTGCCGGCATCCGGTTCGAGGCGGCCGGCGATCATGGCGAGCAGGCTCGACTTGCCGTCGCCGTTTCGTCCGACGATCCCGATTCGGTCACCTTCGGCGATGCCGAGGGTCACGGAATCGAAAACCACTTTCGTGGGGAACTCGAGGTGCAGCGACTCAGCGCCGAGAAGATGTGCCATCCCTTCCAGGCTAGGCGCCGCGCGGGGTTCAGCCGCGCGTCAGTACCAGAAGCTCAATCGGGGGGACTCGACGGTCTGGAAAACGCGTGCGATCCGCGTCGGATCGTCAGCTTCGACTCGACCGGCACGGGCCAGGGTCGACACCGACACGCCTCCCAGGAACAGCGACGACAGCTCGCGTACGCCGAGCCGCAGCAGGGGAACACCGGCCGGGGGAGCATCGACTGCCTCAACTGTCGCGCGACCCTCGGCATCCGTCGTCGCGATGAACGTGCCACCCGCGATCCCCAGCGAGTCGTCAACCTCGAGGGCGATGGTGTCCGCGGCGCCGAAGCGTCGGCTCGTGAGAGCTGCCGGTACGTCGAGGATGCGCACGTATTGATGGTCGGTCACGGTGATCTTCGCGGCCCGCTGGTCGGCGATCATCCACCATAGGGGCTCGTCGAGGCCGAGTTCTGATGCGCGCAGAAGCGCGATGAGATCCATCTCGAGGAGGAACCGCCACAGGCCCGCGTACGCATCGTCGGTCGCGGCGAGCAGCCACGACAGCTCGAGCGTCGACTCGCTGAAGTCGTCGGGGTTCTCGACCACGCGGTAGACCGCAAGCCCATCAACCTCACCCGCGGGCGAGCGGTACTGGATGGTGCGCAGCCGCTCGGCCTTCTCGGCATCGGGGCTCGTGCCGAAGAACCGATTGAGATGTCCTCCGGGAAGAGCGATCTCGCCGGGGGAGGTGACGCGCACGCGCTCGTGCAGGGCTTCGGCGACCTCTCGCGCCTGGTCGCGGGAAACGAAGTCCACGCGCCCCGGTGCCTCGGGTCCGATCCACCCGGCACGCCGCGTGCGGATCTCCCAGTTCGCAGCGGCGGCTGCCGCACCGAACCCGAACCGGCCGTAGATGGTCGACTCGCTGACGGTCAGCGCTGCCACCGGCAGCCCGAGCGAGGCGGCGGTTCGCAGCTCCCCCGCCATCACAGAACGAAGGATGCCGCGCCGCCGGTGCGTCGGTGCAACGGTCACCGAGCTGACGGCGCTGGCTTGGACGGTGCCACCGGGGACGGTGAGTTCGGTGGGCCATGACGCAAACGTCGCGACCGGAATCTCGGGCTGCGGGCAGGTGGCATCGTAGACGCCGAGCTTGCGGCGGTGAGCGGTGTGTCCGACGAAGGCTTCGCGGCGAACCTCGACCGGCTCGTCTTCGAGAAACCCGCGAGCGACCGCGGACAACCACGGATCGTTCTGCACCCTCGTGGCGTTGTCGATCTGCTCGATGCGCAGGCCCTGGTTGGCGAGAGCTTCCGACATCGCGGCGTCAAGTGGCGCGTCGTGAAATGGCTGCTGGTCGTCACTCATCATGCCCCCACGCTACGCGGACAGTGCGACACCGCATGCCGCCCGCCCCGTCGCTCCAGCGAGCCGGTGCTCAGTGGAAGGCGTACTCGAGGATCGCGACGAAGGCGCCGAGAAAGGCGGTTCCGGTGGCACCAAGGATGCGCTTGGCGATTCCGGCGCCCGTGCGGGAATAGGCGACGTAGCCGAGGAACGCGAGCACCAGCATCGTGACCCACAGCGCATAGGCCGACGCGTCATCCGCGGTCCTCCCCGCGGCCCCGGCGATCACCATGGCAAGCGTGGGCGGCACTGCTGCCCACAGCATTCCAGCCGAGTGTGTCAACGCGTAGCGTGTGGCTGTGCCCAGCGGATGCTTGCCGTGGTCGGCGAGCGTATAGGCGAAGACGTGGGCAATGAAGAACACGATGAGCGTGGCTACCGATGACACGACCACTTCGGCCACATCGGTCTCGTAATCGGACGTGATCATCAAGAGCGCCGAGTAGACGATGAGTCCGTACACCGCAGCCGGTGTTCGAAACCGGACATCGAACCAGTCGTGCCAGCCCCCTGTTCTCGCCCCATCGCGATTTCCGGTGGCGGGAGTCTCGGGCGAACCGGCGTCCATGAATCCGTCTTCTGTGTCAGACATCGAACCCCAGGGAGAGTTTGCGCAGCAGGGCTGCGAGGCGGTCACGGTCGGCGCGGGAGAGGCTTTCGAGCAGCACCGCTTCAGCGTCCACGAGACGGGTGATGGCGGCATCCACACGGGTTCGTCCCTCGTCGGTGAGGGTCACCAGGATGCCGCGTCCGTCGCCCGGATCGGACTCACGCCGCACAAGCCGGCGACCGACGAGCCTGTCGACGCGGTTGGTCATCGTGCCCGAGGACACGAGTGTCTGCTGCAGCAGCTGTTTCGGGCTCAGCTGGAACGGCTCGCCCGCCCGTCGCAGTGCCGACAGCACATCCCACTCCCACGGCTCGAGCTCGGAACGGCGGAAGGCCTCGCGGCGTGCCCGGTCGAGGTGGCGGGAAAGGCGGTCCACCCGCGAGAGAACTTCGAGTGGAGAGAAGTCCAAGTCGGGCCGCTGGGCACTCCAGGCACCGACGATGCGGTCGACTTCGTCGGATTCTGCGGACACTGAGCCATTATCTCGACTGATGGGGCCATTATCCCGGCCGACTCGTCCTCTGGCAGACTGGTTCGCGGCCGCGTTACGCGCCGGTCCGCCGTGGTGTAATGGCAGCACGACAGCCTTTGGAGCTGTGAAGTCTAGGTTCGAGTCCTGGCGGCGGAGCATGGCTGAGAACCCAACCCCCGTCGCCGTCGTCATTCTGGCGGCAGGCCAGGGGACGCGGATGAAGTCCGCCACGCCGAAGGTCCTTCATCAGATCGGTGGGCTTCCGCTGATCGGCCACGTGTTGCGCACCGCATCGGCACTGGCGCCGGAGCGTGCGGTGGTCGTGGTCCGTCACGAGCGGGATCTGGTGGCGGATGCCGTGACCGGCCTGCTTCCGGGAGTTGATGTCGTCGACCAGGACGAGATCCCCGGCACCGGTCGCGCGGTGGAACTGGCCCTGGCCGCGCTCGACGGCTTCGACGGCGACGTGCTGGTGCTCAGCGCCGATGTGCCCCTGGTCGAGGTCAGCGTCGTCGAGGGGCTGCTCGCGCGTCACCGCGCTGCGGCTGCATGCGCCACGCTGCTGTGCGCGACGCTCGACGACGCCACGGGTTACGGCCGCGTCATCCGTGGTGCCGACGGGGCGGTCGAACGCATCGTCGAGCAGAAGGATGCGTCGCCCGACGAGCTCTCGGTGCGGGAGATCAACACCGGAATCTATGTGTTCCGCGCCGCGCAGTTGCGCACGAGCCTTGCCTCAGTGGGCACGGCCAACGCGCAGGGCGAGAAGTACCTGACTGACGTCATCGGCATCCTCCGCACCGCGGGCGAGGTCGTCGCGGCATCCAACGCTCCGGCGGCGCAGGACGCGCTCGGCGTGAACGACCGGGTGCAGCTGTCGGAAGCAGCCCGCGCGCTCAATGCGCGGACCGTCCGTCGCTGGCAGCTCGAGGGTGCGACGATCCTGGATCCGGCCACGACCTGGATCGACGTGACAGCCACGCTCGCTCCCGACGTCACGGTGCTGCCGAACACGCACGTCCTGCGCGCAACAACTGTCGAGCGCGGGGCGACGATCGGACCCGACACGTCGCTCGTCGACTGCGAGGTGGGGGAGAACGCGACGGTCACCCGCACCGACGCGACGTTGGCCGTCATCGGCCGCGGCGCCACTGTCGGCCCGTTCGCCTACCTGCGCCCGGGTGCGACGCTGGACGCCCAGAGCAAGGTCGGTACGTTCGTCGAGATAAAGAACTCCACGATCGGTGAGCGGAGCAAGGTTCCGCACCTGTCCTACATCGGCGACACCACAATCGGGCGCGGCGTCAACCTCGGCGCCGGGGCGATCACGGCCAACTACGACGATCTCGCCAAGCACCGCACCGAGATCGGTGACGAGGTCCACTCCGGGTCGCACAACGTCTTTGTCGCGCCCGTTAGGATCGGAGACGGTGCGAAGACCGGTGCCGGTGCCGTCATCCGCAAGGATGTCCCTCCCGGTGCGCTGGCTCTGAGCGTTGCCCCTCAGCGCAACATCGAGGGATGGGTCGAGAACAACAGACCGGGAACAGCCGCCGCCGAGGTCGCCGCGCGGGCCCGGTCCGCACAGGAAGCGGACGATGGCGAGCAAGAACAAGACGGTTGATCTCGACAGGGATAGCGGTATCGCTCCCGGCCTGGTCGCCAAGACCAAGAAGCGCCTGGTCGTTGCATCCGGCCGTTCGCACCCGAGCCTCGCGGACGACGTCGCGACGGCGCTCGGCACGAATCTCGTCCCGACGGAGTACCGCACGTTTGCTTCCGGCGAGATCCTGACCCGCTTCGAGGTCTCGATCCGCGGGTGCGACCTGTTCCTCATCCAGTCCTTCGGTCCGCCCGTGAACGAGTGGATGATGGAGCTGCTCATCATGCTGGATGCCGCCAAGCGGGCGTCCGCGAAGCGGATCACCGTTGTCGCGCCGTACTTCCCGTACTCCCGCCAAGACAAGAAGGGTCGCGGGCGTGAGCCGATCAGCGCGCGTCTGGTCGCCGACCTCGTCAAGACTGCCGGCGCCGACCGGGTGATGAGCGTCGATTTGCACGCCGCCCAGATCCAAGGGTTTTTTGACGGGCCTGTCGATCACCTCTTCGCCAAGCCGGTGCTGCTGGAGTACTTCGAAGAGAACCTCTCGCCCGAGGACCGCGCCAAACTCACCGTCGTCTCGCCGGATACCGGACGTGTGCGCGTTGCCGACACCTGGTCTGACAGCCTGGGCGCACCGCTGGCGATCATCCACAAGCGTCGCGATCCGAACGTGGCCAACCAGGTCACGGTCAGCGAGATCGTCGGCCAGGTCGACGGTCGTGTCTGTCTTCTCGTCGACGACATGATCGACACGGGTGGCACGATCGTGAAGGCCGCGCAGGCGCTGAAGAAGAACGGCGCCGAGCGCGTCATCGTCGCCGCGACCCACGCGGTCTTCAGCGACCCGGCCAGCGAACGGCTCCAGGATGCGGCAATCGATGAGGTCGTGGTGACCGACACGATCCCGATCCCCGACCGCAAGCGCTGGGAGACCCTCACTGTGCTCCCGATCGCACCGCTGCTGGCGCGTGCGATCCGCGAGGTCTTCGAGGACGGCTCGGTCACCAGCATGTTCGACGGCGCCGCCTGAGCCGAGATCTCTCCGCGTTCGTCGCCGCCTCAAAGCCTATGCATAGGCATGAAAGCAAAGATGGCGGAGACGACCTCTAGGAAGGACTGCTCATGATTCGCACCCCCTCCCGCCCCGTACGCGTGGGCGTCGCCCTCGTGGGTGTTGCCGGCGCTCTCAGCCTTGCCGGGTGCGGCGCGACCACAGCCGCCGACACCGGCTCCGCACAGACGGATGCCGGAAGAACTGACGCGGGTTCGGGATCGAGCTCGTCCGGCGGCTATGCCGACGGCACGTACACGGCGGAGGGGTCCTACGCGACGCCTGAATCTGTTGAGACGGTCACGGTTACCCTCACGATTGCAGACGACACCGTCACCGACGTTGAGGTCACCGGCGACCCGCAGGCCCGCGAATCCGAGCAATACCAGTCCCAGTTCATCGGCGGGATCACCGACGAGGTGGTGGGCAAGAGCCTCGATGACGTTTCGGTCAGCCGAGTGTCGGGATCCTCGCTGACGAGCGGTGGATTCATGCAGGCTGTCGAGCTCATCAAGGCCGAGGCCGCTGCCTGATCCTGTCGGTCCAATGGGTGACGAAGCCCGCGTCGCCGGGGGGCCGCGCCCGGGCTGGCGTTTCGAGGCGATCGGAACGCAGTGGGCGATCGATACTCACGAGCCCCTCACTGACGACGAACGCGCCGCCGTCCTCGTCATGATCGACGAGTTCGACCGCGAGTGGTCGCGCTTTCGCGAGGACTCAACCGTCAGCGCTCTCGCGTCCGGGGGTTCCCGTCCGCTACCCGCCGACGCCGAGGCGATGTTCGCGATCTACGCGGACCTTGATGCTGCAACGGGCGGGGCGGTGAACCCGCTCGTCGGGGTCTCGCTCGAAGCGCTCGGCTACGACAGGTCCTATTCGCTCCGCCAGAGCGCCCCTGTCAACGCCCCAGCCGACTGGCGGCGAGTTGTCTCCATCGACGACGGCGCGCTGACGCTCTCGCAACCGGCTCTCATCGACGTCGGCGCGATCGGAAAGGGTCGCCTCGTCGATCTCGTTCTGGATCACCTCGAGGGGCAGAAGCAGGGTGCCCTCACTGTCGATGCCGGTGGCGACGTGCGCTGCTCGGGTGTGCGTGAGCGGATCGGCCTTGAGCATCCGTACGACCCGACGCGGATCATCGGTGTCGTCGACCTCGAGGATGCCGCGCTGTGCGCCTCGGCGACGAACCGGCGGGCTTGGGGCGATGGTCTTCACCACGTGCTCGACGCGCGCACCGGTGTGCCGGTTCGAACCGTCGCGGCGACCTGGGCTGTAGCCCCCACCGCGATGGTGGCTGACGCTGCGGCTACCGCGTTGTTCTTCGAGGGGGGCGCGGAGCTCGCGTATCGGTGGGGCGTCGAGTGGGTGCGGATGACGACGGTCGGCCGCGTCGAATGGTCTCCCGGATTCGGGACGGAGCGGTGTAGGGCAGAGTTGTTCACATGATCGGATGGTTGACCGCAGGTTGGAACCGCGTGTTCGCGGTGCTCGGCAAGGTCTCGATGTATCGCATGGTCTTCCTGGCGCTGCTCGCCCTGACCGTCGTTGCGTTCGGAGTCTCATTCTTCGGCCTCGTGGCGCCCAGCCCCCTGGAGCTGCTCGCGACCCTCGCGGTGCTTGCTGTCGCGTGCGGCATCGTCGATGTCGTTGCGCACCGGATCATCGGGCAGTCGCTTCGGCTTGAGTCCTCGGTGATCACCGCGTTCATCCTGCTGTTCGTCCTGCGGCCCACTCTCGAACCGGTCGCTCTGGTCGGTGTCGCGCTGGCAGGAGCCGTGGCGGCGGCATCCAAGTATCTGTTGGCCTGGAGGGGCCGCCACATCTTCAACCCTGCCGCGGTGGGCGCTGCAGTCCTCACGATCGTGAGCATCTGGATTCCGGCGCTCGGCGCATCGGCTTGGTGGGTGGGAACGCCGGTTCTCGCAGCTCCCGTCGTCATTCTCGGGCTGGCGGTGCTGTGGCGCACCGAGAAGATCCGCATGGTTCTGGTGTTCCTGCTTGTCGCCGTCGCGGTCGGCTTCGCGCGCACCTCGATCCAGTACCAGACTGCCGGGCTCGCCGTCGATGCGCTGACGATCTTCTGGTCGCTGCTGTGGTCCTCGCCGTTCCTCTTCCTCGGCGTGTTCATGCTGTCGGAGCCGCTCACCCTCCCACCCCGGCGGTGGCAGCAGTTCCTTGTCGCCGGTGTCGTCGGTGTCCTCGCCGGGTGGCCGATCTCGCTCGGCGAAATCACCCTGGGACAGGAGCGTGCCCTGTTGGTGGGGAACCTGGTTGCCTTCGCGTTCTCGGTGCGGGCTGCTGTTCGGCTGACCCTTGACTCGCGCGAGATGATCACCCCGACGGTACGAATGCTGACCTTCACCGCCAAGCGCCGCATCCACTTCCTCCCCGGGCAGTACCTCGAGCTTGACGTCCCGCACCGCAGGCCGGATGCGCGCGGCACGCGCCGGGAGTTCAGCATCGCGTCGGCCCCCGAAGACCTTCCCGCGATCCGTATCGCGTTCCGGGAGTACCCGGCAGGCTCCGGCGGCCCCGCGCCCAGCTCCTACAAGCGCGCGCTGGCGGAGGTCGACGCCGGGGCATCCCTGGCAGTCACCGGCATCTGGGGAGACTTCGTGCTCCCGAACCGGGCCGAAACCCCCCTCCTCATGGTCGCCGCCGGAATCGGCATCACCCCGTTCGTGTCGCAGCTGCGGCATCTGCAAGCGAGGGGGCAGCACCGCGACATCGTTCTGGTGTACGTAGCCTCCGAGGCTGCCGAGTTGGCTTTCCGCGACGACATCGCGGCATCCGGCGTCCCCGTCGTGGTCTTCACGCGCGATGACCCGGGCCCACTGCCACAGAATTGGCAGTGGGCGCGCGGAGTGCGCCTCGACGCACCAGGTCTGCTGCAGGTCGTTCCCGACCTGCACGCCCGGCACGCTGCCATCTCGGGGCCGCCGCGACTGATCGCCGACCTCGCACCGGCCCTCGAGCGGGCGAAGTCGGTCACGACTGACGCCTTCAGCGGCTACTGAGCTGCAGCCCGTGCCGCGGGGCCAGTCCGATCGGCGTGCGTCGGAAGCGGAAGCCGCACCGTGAACGTGGTGTCTCCGGGCCTGCTCTCCACCGAGATCTCACCGTGGTGAGCGTGCACGATCGCCCGCGCAATCGACAGACCCAGCCCGGTGCCACCGGTTTGCCGGGCTCGTGATCTGTCGGCGCGTGAGAACCTCTCGAACAGTTCGTCGGCGATGGCAGGCTCGATCCCCGGTCCGTTGTCATGGACACGGATGACTGCACTATCCGTTGCTCGCCCGCCCTCGGCCGGTGAACTCTCTCGGCCGACCGAGAGTGTGACCTCGGTTCCCGCGGGTGTGTGGGTCCGTGCGTTCGCAAGCATGTTTACGACCACCTGCTGCAGCCGAGCGGAGTCGCCGGGAACGGTCACCGGCTCCTCATCGACCTCCAGCAGCCAGACGTGCTCGGGACCGGCGACTTGCGCATCGCCGAGCGCTTCAACGGCGAGCTGCGTGAGATCGACCACCCCGTAGACGAGCTCTTGGCCCTCGTCGAGACGCGCGAGAAGCAGCAGGTCTTCGACGAGCCGCGTCATCCGCAGCGACTGCGCCTGGATTCTGGACAGGGCCGACTCGGTAGTCTCGCTCAGCTGTGGATCGCGCAGCGAGAGTTCGGAGTATCCGCGGATCGAGGCCAGCGGCGTGCGCAGTTCATGGCTCGCGTCGGCGACGAACCGACGCATCCGCTCTTCGTTACGCTGGCGGGCTTCCAGCGACGCGTCGACGTGATCCAGGAGTGTGTTCAACGCGTGACCGACCCGACCGATCTCGGTGCGTTCATCGGTTTCGGATGCCGGAACGCGATCAGCGATCGAGACCTCGCCCTCAGCCATGGGAACACTCGCAACACGCTCGGCGGTGTCAGCTACCACGCGAAGCGGCCGCAGACTCCGTCGCACGATGACCGTGACGGCGAGCCCGAGAAGCACAAGACCCCCCGCTGTCAGCAGGGCGACGGTCGTTGCGATCTGCGCGAGCGTTTCGGTCACCTGGCTGACCGGCAGGCCCGATGCGATCGCGAAGCTCCCGCCGCCGAGTGCGAGCATCCGGTAGGTGCCGACACCGTCGATCGTTATCTCGCGGACGGGGCCGCCCTCGCCCGGCTGGCCCAGCTGCTGCACGATCTGGGCGACCTGAGAGTCGTTCAGGGACGACGCGGTTCCGTCGGCGTCGATGTAGCCACCCGTGACGGAGCCGAAGGCTGACTCGATAACGATGAGAAAGCCCGGCTCGAAGGGTCCCGAGGCCAGGAGCGCGGCGGCATCCTCGGTCCCCGCGGCTACTTGGGGTGCATCGTGTACCGTTCGCAGCGCCTTGGCCGTGGCTTCGGTGACCTCGTTGTCGAGGTTCGACTGCAGAATCGAGCCGAGGATCGCGCCCGTGGCGATGCTGACTGTGGCGAAGATCAGGGCCACGACCGCGACGATCGTGACGACCAGGCGCCCCTCGAGGCCCCATGGTCGCCATCCGCCCCGATGAGAATCCGTCACTGTGTCCTCGCGCGACTGCGCCGCGTCCCGCGGCTCCGTCACTGTGTCGGCGCCTTGA
>NZ_DCBW01000009.1:0-4150 GCF_002313585.1 Microbacterium sp. UBA1097
GGTGTGAACGACCCCCAGAACCCGCACCTCACCGGTGAACAGCGCAGCCGTGCGCGCTCGCTCCCCGGCCGGCCCGCAGGGAGCCTTGGCGACCGAGGACCGGCCCCCGTGTCGATCCGCGTCAGCTAGAGTCGGCGTCGTAAGCCCCAACGGGGTGAGGGCCCGGAGTTGCACCTCCGAGCCCTCGGTGAACCCCGCCACCTCACAGCAAGACGGCGTTCACGGCGGGATCTCACCTGTCGTGGCCAACCGGGCCAGTGCAGCAGAGCTATCGGCAGTTCTCATGCCGCCGTTGTCGGCGTCTATCCGGCGTTTGTCGGCGGTGTGATCGTGGTCAGATCTACTGCGGTGCGCGGTGCGCCGACGCTGCCCGCCGAGACACGCTTCGGCGCTGCGCGCGGCGGTACCAGCAGTCCGAGGCCGGTCGGGCCAACCACGCGGCCCGTCAGCAGCGCTATCTGGAACGCCGTGAAGCGAAGATGACGCAACAGGGTTCCTCGCCCTCGGTACTGGCGGCAGCCTCCCGCGTGCGCCTGGTCATGACGACCAGCGCCGGAGGACGAACCGATGGACCCAGACCTGACGTTTCACCCAGGCTTCGACGCTGTTGCCGCTGTGGCGACCCGTTGCCGCCGTTCGCCCGTCGCGGGCCGCTGCGACGCCCCTGAACCGGGGGCCGCATGATCCCCAAGCACCTCGAGGAGCGCATCGTGCGCCTCCACCTCGTCGAGAAGTGGTCGATCGGCACGATCGCCCGGCAGCTCAAGGTGCACCACACCACGGTCAAGCGCGTCCTGCACAGCCAGGGCGTGCCCCGAGAGCCCGATCCCCGCGCCTCGATCGTCGACCCCTTCCTGCCCTTCATCCACGAGACGCTGGAGGCCTACCCGACGCTGCCAGCAAGCCGCCTGCACGCCATGGTCGCCGAGCGCGGCTACGCAGGCAGCCAGAGCCACTTCCGACGCATCATCGCAACGCTGCGCCCACGGAAGCCCGCCGAGGCCTTCCAGCGGCTCACGACGCTGCCTGGCGAGGAGGCCCAGGTCGACTGGGGCTCCTTCGGGACACGCGTCGTCGGGCGCGCCACACGGCGCGTCAGCGCCTTCGTGATGGTGCTGTCGTGGTCGCGCATGCCCTTCGTGCGCTTCTTCTACGACCAGCGCATGGGCAGCTTCCTGGAGGGCCACGTCCGCGCCTTCGAGGCCCTTGGCGGCCAGCCCCGCGTCGTGCTGTACGACAACCTCAAGTCCGCCGTGCTGGAGCGTCACGGCGACGCCATCCGCTTCAACGACAACCTGCTCGAGCTCGCTGCGCACTACCGCTTCGAGCCTCGGCCCGTCGCGGTCGCCCGCGGCAACGAGAAGGGCCGCGTCGAGCGCCTCATCCGCTACCTGCGCACCTCGTTCTGGCCCGCACGAGAGTGGGCCGATCTGAACGACCTCAACACGCAGGTCGCGGCCTGGTGCCGCAACGTCGCCGGCGCCCGCAAGCACCCCGACGAGCCCGAGCTGTACGTGTTCGACGCCTGGGGGTGCGAGCGCGAGAAGCTGCTGCCGCCGCCCGACGATGTCTTCCCGGCCGAGGACGTCGTGCAGGTCTCGATCGGAAAGACGCCCTACGCCCGCTTCGATCGCAACGACTACAGCGTGCCCCACGTGCATGTGCGACGCAGCCTGGAGATCCGCGCGACCAGCGAGCGGGTGCGGGTGCTGGACGGCGCCGAGGTCGTCGCGGATCACCCCCGCAGCTTCGACAAGGGCGCGCAGATCGAGGAGCCGGCGCACCTCGAGGCGCTCCGCGCGCAGAAGCAGGCGGCGCACCAGGCCAGCGGCATGACCCGACTTCAGCACGCAGCGCCGTCGAGCCCGACGTTGTTGGAAGGAGCCGCCCGACGCGGTCACAACCTGGGGAGCGCCGTCGCGGCCCTGCTTCGCCTGCTGGACAGCTGGGGCGCGGAGGCGGTCGAGAGCGCCATCATCGCGGCCATCGAGGCCGACACCCTGCACGTCGCCGCCGTTCGCCAGATCCTCGACCAACGCGCCCAGGATGCCGAGCAGGCACCGCCGATCGCCGTGCGACTGCCCGATGATGCCCGAGTGCGCGACCTGCACGTGACCCCGCACGCCCTCGATGGCTACGACCTGGAGGTGTCGTGATGTCGCATCGCACGCGCCTGGAGGAGCTTGGTCTCCACGGCCTCGCCGAGCAGTACGACGCCATCGCCGACGCCGAGTGGTTGCCGTGGCTGCTGGACCAGGAGGAGCAGGACCGCCAGCGTCGAGGTCTGGAACGTCGCCGAAAGATGGCTCGCCTGGGTCGCTTCAAGCCGATCGCCGACTACGACTGGGAGTGGCCGGAGCGGCTGGATCGCAAGCTGGTCGACGAGCTGTTCACGCTGGCCTTCGTCGGTCAGGGCCTGAACGTCGTGCTGGTCGGACCGAACGGCGTCGGCAAGACCATGTTGGCGAAGAACCTCGGCCAGGCCTGCGTGGTCGCCGGACACACCGTGCGCTTCACCACCGCCAGCGAGATGCTGAACCAGCTCGCCGCCGAGGACAGCGCGACCGCCCTGGAGCGCCGACTGCGCCGTCTGTGTCGGCCGCGCGTTCTGATCGTCGACGAGGTCGGCTACCTGTCGTACGGCACGCGCCACGCCGACCTGCTGTTCGAGGTCGTGAGCCGTCGGTACGCCGTCAACAAGCCGATCATCATCACGACCAACAAGCCGTTCGCGGAGTGGAACGAGACCTTCCCGAACGCGGCGTGCGTGGTCACGCTGGTCGACCGCTTGGTGCACCGGGCGGAGATCGTGGTGGTCGCGGGCAAGTCGTATCGCTTGAAGGAAAGCAAGGAACAAAGCGCAGCCCGCAAGGAGGCGCGGGAGGCGAGCGGGTAGCCGCGCCAGGCGCGTTCACCGCCGGTGACCGCGCGATTCACCAGCGACCGGCCGCGCGCTGTGCACCGACGAGCACAGCGTGCGGCTTTCACCGTTGGTGTTCGCGGGTTTCACCGGCGGCTGGGCGTGCGAGTTTCACCGGTGTGCGGGGGCGCGGATTTCACCGATTAGGCGCGGGTTTCGGTGATCGTTGACAAGTCATGGCAATGCGGATCGGAGTCGGCCTCGACGTGTCGAAGGACAAGGTCGATGTCGCCTTCTCCAACGGGGACGTCAAGCGGACCATCGAGAACTCCGAAGCCGGAATGAGGCAGCTCCTGCGAGCCCTGGATGGCCAGCCTATCGAGCGCGTCGTCGTCGAAGCGACCGGAGGGTACGAACGACTGGTGCTTCGGTCCGTATTCAACGCGGGGCACCCGATCATTCGCATTCAGCCTACCCAGTTCAAGCACTTCGCCCGCATGAGTCTTCAGCGGGCCAAGACGGACACCATCGATGCGGAGCTGCTCGCACAGATGGGCCTCATCGGTCTCAAGACCCCGCTGTGGGAGGCCCCGCCCGAGCACGTCGAAGAGCTTCGCGACCTCGTTCGTCGCCGAGGTCAGATGGTCCGTATGATCGACGACGAGCGGCGAAGGGAGAAGCAGGCCGAGCCTGGCTTCGTCCAGGAGACCATCCGGCGCCACATCGCCTGGATGAAGAAGGAGAAGCAAGCCGTAGAGGCCGAGATCGATGCCCTGGTCAAGAAGACCGAGGACCTCAAAGAGGTGGTCGACACTCTCGAGGACGTCAAGGGCGTCGGTACCGTGACTGCCACGACGCTAGCGTGCCGCCTGCCAGAGCTCGGCACGCTCGGTCGTGCTCAAATCGCAGCACTCGTCGGGGTCGCGCCGATGAACAGCGATTCGGGGCGCAAAAGCAACCCGCGAGCGATCAAAGGTGGCCGGTCCGATGTGCGGAAAGTGCTGTACATGGCGGCACTGTCCGCGACCAGGCACAACCCCCACATCCGCGAATACTACCTCCGCCTGCTCCACCGAGGGAAGCTCAAGAAGGTCGCGTTGGTGGCTGTGATGCGAAAGCTGCTGACGCATCTGAACAGCCTGATGTCGGCCTTCTACCTCGAGAAGGCCCAGGGCACCCGGCCAGCAGCGGCCGCCGCAGCAAGATAGACCGCGGTGAGACCGACCGGCCGAAGCTGGAGACTGGGGACTGGAGACCGTCCCGCCACTCCCTCGCCCGCAGCAACCCGAC
>NZ_DCBW01000013.1:0-91518 GCF_002313585.1 Microbacterium sp. UBA1097
TACTGCCCCACGTGCCAGACCGGCGGCAAGCTGCTCGCTGATCGTCGCCTCTCCCGCCTCCTGAAATAGACCCGAGATACGCGCCCGACCAGTCTGCTCAATGGTCTCCGCAGGAGCGAAGCGAACTGCCCAGCGCGGGGCTGGCACCGGGTCTGGCGGGAGCCGGCGCAGCCGGCGAGGGCATGTCCCCGCGCTGGGCAGTTCGCGTAGCGGCACCACTTACCGCAGCTACCGCCCATCGGCGCAACGCGAACGAATCAGTCGCCGAGCGTGTCCATGAGTGTGCGGGCGTCATCATCCACCCAATCGAGGGACTTGGTGACGGCCTTCTTCCACAAGCGGTACCGGCGAGCGCGTTCCTCATCCGACATCTGCGGCTCGAACCGGTGGTCGACCTGCCAGTGTTCGCGCAGCTCATCAAGGTCCGACCAGACTCCGACGGCGAGACCGGCAGCGTACGCTGCGCCGAGGGCCGTCGTCTCGACCACGCGCGGGCGTACGACGGGGATGCCGAGGATGTCTGCCTGGAACTGCATGAGCAGGTCGTTCTTCGTCATTCCACCGTCGACGCGGAGTTCCGAGAGGTCGCGGCCCGCGTCTCCGACAACAGCCTCGATGACATCGCGGGTCTGGAAGGCCGTCGACTCGAGGGCAGCTCGCGCGATGTGGGCGCGCGTGACGTACCGGGTGAGGCCGACGATCGCACCGCGCGCGTCGGGTCGCCAGTACGGGGCGAACAGGCCCGAGAAGGCTGGCACGAAGTAGGCGCCGCCGGCGTTTTCGACTGTCATGGCGAGGGTCTCGACATCCTGTGCGCGATCGATGATCCCGAGATTGTCGCGCA
Source organism: Microbacterium sp. UBA1097 (assembly GCF_002313585.1). Classification (NCBI taxonomy): domain Bacteria; kingdom Bacillati; phylum Actinomycetota; class Actinomycetes; order Micrococcales; family Microbacteriaceae; genus Microbacterium; species Microbacterium sp. UBA1097. Next base: position 845 of record NZ_DCBW01000013.1, read on the forward strand.
GCCACTGCACGAGCGATCCCGTGACGGCGATCGAGCCTTCGAGCGCGTAGTGGGCGGGCCCATCACCAAGTCGGTACGCGACGGTGGTGATGAGTCCGTGGCGGGACCGGACGATCTCGGTCCCCGTGCCCACCAGCAGGAAGTTGCCGGTGCCGTAGGTGTTCTTCGAATCCCCGACCCCGAAGGCAGCCTGCCCGAAGGTGGCGGCCTGCTGATCTCCGAGGATGCCGGCGATCGGCAGTTCGCGGGCTGTGCCCGGAAGCGCGAGCTCGCCCACGACGTCCGACGACGATCGGATTTCGGGCATCATGGCGCGCGGGATGTTCCACAGCGCGAGCATCTCGTCCGACCAGTCGAGGGTCTGCAGGTCCATGAGCAGCGTGCGGCTCGCGTTGGTGACATCGGTCACGTGCGCCCCGCCACTGGTGCCGCCGGTGAGATTCCACACCACCCACGAGTCGGGGGTGCCGAACAGCAGATGGCCGGCTTCGGCATCCGCCCGCGCCCCCGGCACGTGATCGAGGATCCAGGCGACCTTGGATGCCGAGAAGTAGGTGGCAAGCGGAAGACCCGTCACCTCGGTAACCCGGTCGCCGACGCCGTCACGGGCAAGGGCATCGAGCCAGGGCTGCGTGCGGGTGTCCTGCCACACGATCGCGTTGAAGATGGGCTGGCCCGAGCGGCGGTCCCACACGATCGCAGTCTCGCGCTGGTTCGTGACACCGACGGCGGCGATACCGGATGCCTGCAGATGGGCCTTGCTGAGAACGCCGGAAATCACCCACTCGGTGTTGGTCCAGATCTCCATGGGGTCGTGTTCGACCCACCCGGCACGAGGAAAGATCTGCTCGTGTTCGCGCTGGGCGGTTGCCACCACGGTTCCGGCGCGATCGAAAACGATCGCCCGTGTCGAGGTGGTGCCTTGGTCGATGGCTAGGACGTGTTCGGCCACGATGCCTCCCGAAGTGTTGAACGCCTCCAGACGATGGATGGCGCGCCGCTTAGGCTACCGGTGCCGCCGCGGGCTGCCAGGTCGGATCGGCGGCGTGGACAGCGACAAGGGCTGCGGCGACCTCGGCCGTGGCGGCATCCTCGTCCCATCCGAGCACTCCAGCGACGGCGTCGGCGATCTCGGCGACGACATCGGGTGTCGCCTCGCCACGGAACGCGATGCTCGTGCGGCGCAGCAGCAGGTCGGCCAGATGCACGACATCCTCTGAGCTCGCGAGGTACCGCAGTTCGCCGGTGCTGTAGGCGGGAAGTGTCCCGAGGGGCCGGTCCTCGGCATCCTCGTCGACGAATGCGATGACCTCGCGGGCGGTCGTTCCGTAGCGTTCGAGGAGGGTGGCTGCGGCATCCTTCGAGAGCCCCCGGCGGTTCTCGGCGACCCACTGATGCCGTGCCCGCTCGGTTACCGGGTACCCGGCTCCGCCGCCGATTGCACGGCCATGGGTCGTGACGACGCGGGGTCGAGCAAGCAGCGCAAGGGCGTCATCGGTGAGGTGGGCGGCGGAGGCGCGGAAGGTGGTCCATTTGCCGCCGACGAGGCTGATCACCGTGGTGTCCGCCGACCCGGGGAGCTGCTCGGTCTCGACACGGTAATCGCGCGAGACGAAGCCGGGAGCGAGATCGCCGTGGCCGGGAAGCGGGCGGACACCCGAGAAGCGATACACGATCTGCGAGCGGTCGACGGTGATGTCGGGGAAGACGTGCCCGATGAGGTCGATGAAGTAGTCGACCTCGGGCTCGGTGCACACCGCGGGCTCTGCCATATCGTGCTCGAGGTCTGTGGTGCCGACCAGGACGCGTCCCTTGAGCGGGTAGATGAGCACGATGCGACCGTCGCGGTGTTCGAAGAAGATCTCTCGACCAGCCGTGGCTGCCAGCAGCTCGGGGTTGTCGAGCACGATGTGCGAGCCCTTGGTTCCGCCCATGAAGCTGGTCGGGGCCCCGAGGGCGCGGTTGGTGAGGTCGGTCCAGGGTCCGGATGCGTTGATCACGACGGCCGCGCGGAACGGGAACTCGGCACCTGTCTCGGTGTCGCGAAGCGTGATCGCGCCGTCCGCTGCCCCCACGACTTCGAGGTAGTTCGCGGCCCGGGCGCGGTCGCCACCGGCGGCACGCCCGTCGCGGAGCAGATCGAGCGCGAGTCGCTCAGGGTCGTGCACCGAGGCATCCCAGTAGGTCGCGGTGTACTTGACGGTCTCGTTGATCGCCGGAAGCGCTCGCAGCGAACCGGCGCGTCCGCGGAAGGTGTGGCGGGGAACACGGCCGCCGCCGCGCGAGAACGAGTCGTAGATCGTAAGGCCGATCTTGATCAGCGCGGCGCCGCGCTCGACGTGCTTTCCTGCGCCGTGACGCAGGAAACGGAGGGGCGCCGAAAACACCCCCGAGAACGTGGAGAAGATCGGGATCGTCGTCTGCAACGGACGGACGTAGTGGGGAGCCGTGGCGAGCAGATCGTTGCGTTCCGTGACCGCCTCGTGCACAAGCCGGAACTCGCCGTTCTCGAGGTAACGGACGCCGCCGTGGATCATGTGCGACGACGCTGCTGATGCGCCGCTGACGAAGTCACCGCGTTCGACGATCGCGACATCCACGCCCTGGAGAGCGAGGTCCCGAAAAGTCGCGAGTCCGTTCACCCCTCCGCCGACGATGAGAACGTCAGCCTGCGGCCGTTCGCTCAGTCGGGCGACAGTGGTTCGTGCGACGGCGCTCATTGATCGTCCTTCCTCGCCCGGGTATCTCCCGGTGCTCCCATCGTGCCACACATGGTCGAAGTTGCAGGCTTTCTGCACATACGTGCAAACTGTGTCAGTGACCGACGATGCGACCCACCTGCGGCGGGCACTGACCGCCGCCCACCTCTACTACGTCCAGCTCCGCACCATGGATGCGATCGCCGCCGAGCTCGGGACCTCGCGCTCCACGGTGTCGCGACTGCTGTCGTTTGCGCGCGCCGAGGGAATCGTCGAGGTGCGCGTGCGTTCACCCCTCGACGCCCCGGGACTCGTGGAGACGCAGCTGCGGCGCCAGTTCGGCGTCCGCGCACAGGTCATTCCCGTCCCCGAATCGGTGAGCGATCTCGAGCGCCTCGACCGCGTCGCGCAGGGAGCAGCTCAGTTGCTCGATGAGCTAATCGTCTCGGATCTGGTGGTCGGCATCGCGTGGGGATCAACACTGGCTGCGATAGCACGGCGTCTCACTCCCAAGCGCGTGCACGGCACGACATTCGTGCAGCTGAACGGCTCGGGGAACGTGAAGACGTCCGGTATCACGTATGCGAGCGAATTGCTCAGCAGGTTCAGCACTGCTTACGGCGGGGATGCCGAACAGTTCCCTGTGCCGGCGTTCTTCGATGATCCCGAGACTCGGCGCGCACTCTGGCGGGAGCGCAGCACGCGACGCATCCTCGATATCCAGAGCCGCATGGGTCTCGTGCTGTTCAGTGTGGGAGCTTTCCGGGCCGAGGTACCCAGCCGCGTGCACGCCGGCGACTACCTCGAACCCGCCGACCTCGAGCAGCTGAAGACAGAACGGGTCGTGGGTGATGTTGCGACGGTGTTCTACCGCGCGAACGGCTCGACCGAGGGGATCGCCTTGAACGACCGGGGATCGGGCCCGTCTTTCGATCTGCTTCGCGCGGTCCCGCGGCGCTGCTGCATCGTGACCGGCGAGGCCAAGATCCCGAGTCTGCGCGGCGCGCTCGCCGCGGGCCTCATCACGGATCTCGTCATCGACGAGCGCACCGCCCGCGCCATGGTCGACGGACGCGAAGCGTCGTAGCCCACGGGAATGAACGCGCGCGCGGCGCGTTGACTACACTCGAGAGCAATGAACGTGCTCCGGGGTCGGTGAGAATCCGAACCGGCGGTGACAGTCCGCGACCCGCTGCATCCGTGTTCGAGAGAACGCCGCAGCGGTTGATCCGGTGAAATTCCGGGACCGACGGTGATGCGACGCGACAGCGTCGTCAGTCCGGATGGGAGGCAGCACAGGTGACGCCACGGCGTCGCCGCCTTCCCTGCCCCGTCGCACCCGACCGGAGTGGGCAGTGAGCCAAGGCGCAAGCGAGACAGCGGCGATGAGACGCGCGCTCAACGCCGCGCTGCGTGGGCCCCGGGGAGTCAACCCCCAGGTCGGAGCCGTCATCCTCTCCCCGAGCGGCGAAGTACTCGCCGAGGGGTGGCACCGGGGCGTCGGAACCGCGCACGCCGAGGTCGATGCGATGTCACAGCTGACGCCCGAGCAGCTTCGCGGGAGCACGGCAGTGGTCACCCTCGAGCCCTGCAACCACACCGGCCGCACGGGTCCCTGCGCGCAAGCCCTCATTGACGCTGGTGTGGCCCGTGTGGTCTACGCGGTCGACGATCCCGGCGCCGTCTCGGGCGGCGGCGCCGAACGTCTCGCGGCATCAGACGTAACCGTCGAGGAGGGTCTGCTGCGCGATGAAGGCACCGCGCTCCTCGACACCTGGCTCACGGTGCAGCGGCTGGGTAGACCGCACGTGACGGTGAAGTGGGCGCAGAGTCTGGACGGCCGGGCCGCCGCCGCCGACGGCACGAGCATGTGGATCACCGGCCCCGAGGCGCGCGCTGACGTGCACCGGCGGCGATCGGATGCCGATGCCATCGTGGTTGGCATTGGAACCGTGCTCGCCGATGACCCGGCGCTCACCGCACGAGGGGCTGCCGGGCAGCCACTGTCGCAGCAGCCCCTGCCTGTCGTTCTCGGGCGGCGCGCGATTCCGGATGCCGCGCAGGTGCGCAGGCATCCCCGCACCCTGATCCAGCGGCCCGGGACAGACCTCACCATGGTGCTGGACGAACTGCGCGATCTCGGCATCCAGCGTGTTTTCGTAGAGGGCGGGCCGACGGTTGCGGCATCATTCCTGCGCGCCGGGCTCGTCGACGAGGTGCTGGCGTATGTCGCTCCGGTACTGATCGGCTCCGGCCCCGACGGCGACAGGCCGGCCGTCACCGACATCGGGGTCACGACCCTCGCTGACGCTCACCGACTCGAGCTGACCGCGCTCGAGCGGCTCGGCGATGACGTGTTGCTTGTCGCACGCCCCCGCGCCGCCGCCGAGGCCCCCGAATCCCCGTCCCCCGAGACCACCGCCGCTGACGCGTCGTCGGTGTAGTCAGGAGATCGCCATGTTCACAGGACTCGTTGAAGAGATCGGCCGCGTCACCGCCGTCGAACCGTCGGGTGACGGCATCCGGGTGACGATTCACGCACCGCAATCCGTCGCTGATGCCGCGCACGGCGACTCCATCGCCGTCAGCGGCGTGTGTTTGACCGTCGTTGCCCGCGACGGCGACGGATTCACCGCAGACGTCATGCGCCAGACCCTCGACATGTCCACCCTCGCCGATGTCTCTGTCGATCGCCTCGTCAATCTCGAACGCGCCACCGCCGCCGGCGGACGCCTGGGCGGCCACATCGTGCAGGGTCACATCGATGGCACGGGAACCGTTGTCGAGGTTCGGCCCGGCGACCAGTGGCGGGTGATCCGCGTTGCGATCCCCCGGCACCTGGCCCCGCTCATCGTCGACAAGGGATCGATCGCGATGGAGGGCGTGTCGCTCACCGTCAGTGCCGTCAGCGAACCCGCCGACCCCGAACCCTGGTTCGAGGTCTCGCTCATCCCCGAAACCCTCGAGGCTACGACGTTCGACTCCCTGCAGCCGGGCTCGCCCGTGAACCTCGAAACCGACATCCTTGCCCGTCACGTGCAGCGTCTGCTGGCGTTCCCCTCGGCGGCCGAGGCCGCCCCGACCGAAGGAGGCTCGCGATGAGCCTTGCCCCCATCCCCGAGGCCCTGGATGCGCTACGCGCCGGGCGCCCGATCATCGTCGCGGATGACGAGAATCGCGAGAACGAGGGCGATGTCGTCCTCTCGGCAGAGCTCGCCACCCCCGAGGCTGTGGCGTGGACGATCCGCTGGTCCAGCGGCCTGCTGTGCGCGCCGATGCCCGCCGAATGGGCAGACCGGCTCGACCTGCCGCCCATGGTTGCGGTCAACGAGGATGCGCGGGGGACCGCGTACACCGTCACGGTGGATGCCGCCGACCGCACCTCGACCGGCATCAGCGCGAGCGATCGGGCACACACGCTGAACGTGCTCGCCGATCCTTACTCGACGCCCTCAAGTGTCATCCGGCCGGGCCACGTCCTGCCGCTTCGCGCCGTCGACGGCGGCGTCCGCGAGCGCGCTGGACACACCGAGGCGGCTGTCGAGTTGATGCGCCTGGCAGGACTGCAGCCGGTCGGCGCGATCGCCGAGGTCGTCGCCGAAGACGGCTCGATGATGCGGATGCCCGGGCTGCTGGAGCTCGGAGCCCGCGATGGTGTTCCCGTCATCACGATCGAGCAGCTCATCGCCTACCTTGACGAAAACGAGCCGCGCGCGGCCGCGCCGCAGGACGTGCACCGCCGCCGCGTGAGTTTGCGCGCCGAGGCGACGGTCCCGACCGCGCACGGCGTGTTCCGCTTCCTCGCGTACAAGGATCGGATCACCGGCACCGACCACATTGCGGTCGTGGCCGGTGATCTGGCCGAGGACGCACCCCTCGTGCGCGTGCACTCGGAGTGCCTGACCGGCGAGGCTTTCGGCTCCCTGAAGTGCGAATGCGGCCCCCAGCTGGATGCCGCGCTCGACGCTATCGCGCAAGACGGCGGCGTTGTCATCTACATGCGCGGACACGAGGGACGCGGTATCGGCCTGATCAACAAGCTGCGGGCGTACAGCCTGCAGGAGCGGGGCCTCGACACTGTCGATGCGAACCTGGCCCTCGGGCTGCCCGCCGATGCGCGAGACTACGCTGCCGCTGCCGGCATCCTGGGAGATCTTGGCATCGACCGGATGCGACTGCTCTCCAACAACGGCGACAAGGTGGCTCAGCTTCGCGAGCTCGGCCTCGACATCGCGGAGCAGGTGCCGCTGCTCGTGGGCGTCGGCCCGAACAACCACCAGTACCTGGCCACGAAGGCCGAGCGCATGGGACACACCATTGCCCTGGACGACCTGGATCGCGCTCTCGGAGTCGGGGCCGCAGCAGAGAGGACCGACGCATGAGCGGAACCGGCGCCCCCGAGCGCGACACCGTCGACGGCTCAGGACTGGACATCGTGATCGTCGCGGGCCAGTGGCACGAGACCATCGCGAACGGCCTCCTGGACGGCGCCCGCCGGGCACTCGATGCCGCCGGCGCTTCCTACCGCGTCGTGCCTGTCCCGGGCTCGTTCGAGCTTCCCGTCGTGGCAAAGGCAGCTCTGGATGCCGGCGCCGACGCGGTCGTCGCGCTCGGCGTCATCATCCGCGGCGGAACCCCGCACTTCGAGTTCGTCTCGTCAGCGGCCACCGACGGGCTCACCCGCGTCGCCCTGGACGCCGGCAAGCCCGTCGGCTTCGGCGTGCTGACTCTGGACGACGAGGCGCAGGGCATCGACCGGGCCGGCCTTCCGGGCTCGCGCGAAGACAAGGGCTTCGAGGCTGCGGATGCCGCCCTCCGCACCGCGCTCGCGCTGCGGGAGCTGCGGGGCTGACCAGCACCGGGTGAGGCGAACAAGACTCCACCTTCAGTGAGGCATAAGGTACGCTGACGGCATGGAGATTCTTCGTCACGCCGTCCTTCTCGTTCACCTCTCGGGCTTCGCGATTCTGTTCGGCGCCTGGGTCGTCGAGGCGGTGCGGCGCACCGGAGCCGTGACGGCACTCATGAACTGGGGCCTGCTGATCGCGGGCGTCGCGGGGCTCGCGCTGGCAGCACCCTGGGGCGTTCCCGAGGGCGTCGAGTTCAACTACATGAAGATCGGCACAAAGCTCGTCATCCTGCTCATCATCGGGGCGCTCCTGGGCATCGGATCGGCCCGCACCAAGCGGAACGGCTCGGCTCCCGCCGGTGTATTCTGGGCGATCGGCATCCTGACCTTTGTGAACGCGGCCATCGCCACACTCTGGCGCTGAGGCATCGGAGGTGCGGGGGCCGTTCTCGTCCCCCGCACCGATAGGCCTCCATGACCTCTTCCGTCGCCGTTCCGTCCGCTCCCGCCAACCCGCGAAGCCGCGTCATCACGGCAAGCCTCGTCGGCACGACGATCGAGTTCTACGACTTCTACGTGTACGCGACGGCGGCAGTTCTCGTCTTCCCCGCGCTGTTCTTTCCTACCGGTAACGAGACCACATCACTGCTGGCATCCTTTGCGGTCTTCGGCGCCGCGATGGTCGCCCGGCCCCTGGGCGCGGTCGTGTTCGGCCACTTCGGCGATCGGTTTGGCCGCAAGGCGACCCTGGTCACCTCGCTGCTCACAATGGGTATCGCGACCTTCGTGATCGGCCTACTCCCGACCGTGAACGAGATCGGGGTCTGGGCCGCGGTGTTCCTGCTTGTGCTGCGACTCGCGCAGGGATTCGCGCTCGGCGGCGAGTGGTCGGGCGCTGCGCTGGTCGCCACCGAGAACGCCCCGGCGGGCAAACGAGCCTGGTACGGCACCTTCCCCCAGCTCGGAGCCCCGATCGGCTTCATCATCGCCAACGGCATCTTCCTCGCGATCAACCTCTCGCTCCCCCACCCCGATGGCACGGCCCAAGCCTCAGACGCGTTCCTCGCCTGGGGCTGGCGCATCCCGTTCCTGTTCTCGGCGGTCATGGTCATCGTCGGCCTGTGGGTGCGGCTGCGCCTGGTCGAGTCCGACTCGTTCACGCGGGCCGAGAAGAGGGGGACGCTCCGGAAGTTCCCCCTCGGGCTCGCCCTGCGTCGCTACTGGTGGCGGCTCATCCTCGGCACGTTCATCATGCTCGCGACCTACGTGCTGTTCTACCTGATGACGAGCTTCACGCTCTCGTACGGGACGAAGGCGACGACGGATGCCGCGCAGGCCGCCGCGGAAGCCGCCGGAACGCCGTTCGACCCGGCCAGCTACGTTCCGGGCCTCGGTTTCGGGTACACGGACTTCGTGCTGATGCAAATCATCGGCGTCGTCTTCTTCGGGATCTTCACGCTGCTGTCGGGACCCGTGGCCGACGCGATCGGCAGACGTCGCCTGCTGCTGTGGGTGACCGCGGCGATCATCGTGTTCGGCTTCACGTTCACGGTGTTCCTGCTCCCCCAGGCCGATCCGAAATTCACCGGAGCACTCGTGCAGGCCTTCCTCGTGTTCGGCTTCGTCCTCATGGGGTCGACCTTCGGGCCGATGGGCGCCGTGCTGCCCGAACTGTTCCCCACCGAGGTGCGCTACACCGGCTCGGCCGTGTCCTACAACGTGTCGTCGATCCTGGGCGCAGCACTCGCTCCGCTCGTGGCCGTCGCACTGTGGGCAGCCGCCGATGGCAGCCCCTGGCTCGTCGGTGTCTATCTTTCGGCGATGGCAGTGCTCACCTTCATCGCCCTCCTCCTCTCTCCGGAGACCAAGGACGTGGACTACGACGAGATCGGAGCCGGCGAGACGGTATCGCTCTAGCGCGAGCGTCGGGAGCGGGATGCCTTCGCGTCAGTCCAAGAAGAGCTTCCGCAGTCGCGTGGTCGTGAAGATCAGGCCGACGGCGATCATGACCACGTAGTACAGGACATGGCCGAGCATCGCGATCGACAGTGCTCCGGTCGTGAGACCTCGAATGAGTTCCACGCCGTGCCACAGCGGTAGGGCCATCACGATGGCCTGCACTGCCTCGGGGTACACGGTGATCGGGTAGAAGGTCGCCGAGAAGAGAAACATCGGCAGCAGCACCATGTTGATCCAGTCCATGTGCTGGAAGGTCTTCATGTAGCTCGTGACTGCCATCCCGAGGCTTGCGAATCCGAAGGCGATAAGCACGACAGCGGGGAGGGCGAGGATCGCCGTGGGCGCGAGGTTCAGGCCAGCGAACTGCATGATGATCATGAATCCGGTGGCGTACACGAGGCCGCGCAGCAGCGCGTACAGGATCTCGCCTAAGGCGACATCCAGCGGCCCAAGAGATGTCGAGAGCTGCCCCTCGTAGAGCTTGCCGTAGTTCAGCTTGAAGAAGACGTTCCAGGTGGAGTCGTAGATCGCGCCGTTCATCGCAGAGACCGCCAGCAGCGCCGGGGCGATGAAGGCCGCGTAGGAGACCTCCATTCCCGACGACGTCTCGACGTTCTCGATGAGCATTCCGAGGCCGATGCCGAGAGAGAACAGGTAGAACACGGGCTCGAAGAAGCCCGAGAGCACGACAACCCAGCTCGACGAGCGCGCCGCGATGAGACCGCGCTGCACGACGGCCCAGGGGTTACCCGACCACAGGGCGCGGACGCTCCCGCTGCGGCGCGGTTCCGTTTCCGATGCCACCACGGTCATTTCGCGAGCCTCTGCGTAAAAGTGCGGCGAGCGAATGCGTAGCCGACGACGGTGAGGACGAGGAGATACGTGAGGTGAACCGCGGCAGCACCCGGGCCGCCCGGGGCCCCGTACGTCGCCATCCGGCCCAGCTCGGACGCGTGCCACAGGGGCGAGATCCAGCCGATCCACTGCAGCCAGATGGGAAGGCTATCGAGCGGGTAGAAGGTGCCCGAGAACAGGAACATCGGAACGAACAGGAAGCGCTGCACGAGAGCGAACTGACCCTTGTCGTCCTGGATGGAGGCGGCGTATGCCATCAGAGGAACTCCGAAAGCGAGGCCCGCGAGCAGACCGACGAACATCGCGACCCAGCCGGTGGCGGGGTCGGGCACCGCGCCGAAGAGGGTGATGAAGACGTAGTAGGCGACGACGGCGATCAGCATCCGGGCCGAGGCTCCGAGGATCACCCCGTTCGCGATCTGCGGGCTCGACAGCGCCGACGCGTTGAACCCGTAGAAGTAGCGCCGCCACTTGAAGCCTGACATCACGGGGTAGGTGAACTCTTCTGTGGCCACGCCGATCGCTGCGGTCATGAGCAGCGCCGGCGCAACGAACAGGAGGTAGTCCACCTGCTCGCCGTGCACCTCGATCGTGCCGTTCAGGAGCGCGGCAAGTCCGAGCACCAGTCCGAGCAGATACAGGATGGGTTGCCCGAGCGCCCCGACGACGATGGTCCACCCGTACGCGCGCATCGCGCGCACCATGTGCTCGGCGACGTACCACGACCCCCGTCGGCGGGGCTTGCGCCCCCAGGCGAGCGCTTCGGTGCGCAGCTCGTCGAGCGAGGGCTGAGTGCGCGCGTCAGGAACCGGCGTGCTCATTCGATCAGCGACCTTCCGGTCAGGCGCAGGAAGACATCCTCGAGGCTCGACCGCCGCACCAGGGAGGTCAGCGGCTGCAGCCCGGCGGCTGTCACCTGCTCCAGCGCACGTTCGCCGTCGTGCGCGTAGACGAGGATCCGGTCGGGAAGCACCTCGACGCGGTCGCCGATCCCCTCGAGCTGGGGCGCCACCTGCTCGTTGCGGTCCGATCCGAAACGCACCTCGAGCACCTCGCGGCTGGAGTGCTCGCGGATGAGGGAGGCCGGCGTTCCCTCGGCCATGATCTGCCCCTTGTCGACCACGATGAGCCTGTCGCACAGCTGCTCGGCCTCGTCCATGTAGTGCGTGGTCAGCACGAGCGTCGTGCCGCGCTCCTTCAAACGGAAGAGGCGATCCCACAGCACGTGCCGGGCCTGCGGATCAAGACCCGTCGTGGGCTCGTCCAGCAGCAGGATGCGGGGGTCGTTGATCAGCCCGCGGGCGATCGTGAGCCGGCGCTTCATGCCGCCGGAGAGCTGATCGACCTTGCTCTTTGCCTTGTCTTCGAGCGCGGCGAACGCCAGCAGCTCATCGGCCTTCTGGGAACACACCTTGCCGGGCAGCCCGAAGTAGCGGCCGTAGATGAAGAGGTTCTCGCGGGCGTTGAGTTCGCCGTCGAGGTTGTCCTGCTGCGGAACGACGCCCAGCCGCGAGCGGACCTCGGGACCGTACTGGTCGGGATCCAAGCCCAGGATGCTGAGCTCTCCGCTCGTGCGGGTCGAGACTGCGCCGATCATCTTCATCGTCGTGGACTTGCCTGCACCGTTGGGACCCAGCAGCCCGAAGGACTCACCGGGGGCAACCTCGAACGACAGCCCGTTCACGGCGAGGAAGTCGTCCTTGCCCGCGATCTTGTAGGCCTTGACGAGGTTGTGGGCACGAATGACGGGCTCTGGCACCGTCCTACTGTACGAGTGATCTCCGACATCGCGAGACGTCGGAGTAGCATCCCGGTGTGACCGATACACAGCTTCCCTACCGCGCCGACATCGTCGGCAGTTTCCTCCGACCGGCAGCCCTCGCCGAGGCCCGCGCCGCGCGTGCGGCGGGAGAGATCGACGACACCGCCCTGCGCGAGGTGGAAGACGCCCAGATCGCCGCGCTCGTAGGCAAGGAAGCGCAGAACGGTCTGCGGCTTGCCACCGACGGCGAGTTCCGCCGGTCATGGTGGCACTTCGACTTCTTCGGGATGCTCGATGGTGTCGAGGTCGTCGAGCTCGACCACGGCATCCAGTTCCAGGGTGTGCAGACCCGGCCGCTCGGCCTGCAGGTAGGCGGACGCATCGGCTTCAGCGATACGCATCCGTTCCTCGCCCACTTCCGCGCTCTGGCCGACGCCACTGCCGCAACCGGCGCAACACCGAAATTCACGATCCCCGCCCCCACCGTCTTCGATTTCCGTCTCGAGCCCGCCGGGATCACCACCGGCCTTTACGCGGACCGCGATGCGCTCGTGCCCGACCTCGTGCAGGCCTACCGTGATGCCGTGCAGGCCTTCTATGACGCCGGATGCCGCTACCTGCAGTTCGACGACACGGCGTGGGCTTACCTCTGCTCACCCGAAGAGCTCGAAAAGGCAGCGGCCCGCGGCATCCGCACCGAGGGAATCGGCGAGCGCTACTCGGCGATGCTCAACGCGATCCTCGAGGCCAAACCCGCCGACATGACAATCACTACCCACGTGTGCCGCGGCAACTTCCGATCGACGTGGATCTCCTCCGGCGGCTACGAGCCGGTTGCCAAGCACCTGCTCGCCGACACGAACTACGACGGTTACTTCCTCGAGTACGACAGCGACCGCGCCGGTGGTTTCGAGCCGCTGCGCTTCCTCCCCCACGGCCACAAGCGGGTAGTGCTGGGCCTGGTGACCACCAAGTCGGGCGAGCTCGAGGATGCCGACCTGTTGCGCACCCGCATCCAGGAGGCTGCGCAGTTCGCGCCGCTCGAGCAGCTGGCCCTCAGCCCCCAGTGCGGTTTCGCCTCGACCGAGGAAGGTAACCTCCTCACCGAGGACGAGCAGTGGGCCAAGATCCGCCTGGTCGTCGACACTGCCGCCACCGTCTGGGAGTGACCGTCACGAGCGCCTGATGCTCAGGAGCGCTTGACGTACGGGCGGCCCTCGAGGGCCGCACGATCGATCTCTTCCTGGTCCTCGACGAACGGGGTGCCGTGGGTATGGAACGTCGGCACCGTTTTCATGCCCCATGCCTGGCCCTTGGCGCGCTCGGCCTGACTCCATTCGACGACGGGCCAGTCGGGGTCGAGGATGAGGCGGCCCTGCGCTGTGGCGAACTCGATGCGGTTGCCGCCCGGCTCCCACACGTACAGGAAGAACGTCTGGTTGATCGCGTGCTTGTAGGGGCCGTACTCGATGTAGATGCCGTTCTCGAGGCAGATGTCCGCGGCCTTGAGGATGTCTTCGCGCGAGTCCGGGGCGATCGCGAAATGATGGAACCGGCCCCGCTGGTGCGTCCAGTCGTCTGAGTACACGACGTCGTAGGACTTCTGGTTGAACCGGAACCACCACGCACCGTACCGGCCGTCATCGAGGCGCACGCGCTCGGATTCCCGCAACATCATGACATCGCGCCAGAACTCTCCGGCGGCGTTGACGTCGCTGGCCAGATAGTTGATGTGATCCATCCGCCGTGCGTTGATCCCGCGGCCGGGGTATGCGGATGCCTGGTTCTTCAGCGCCGGGCGATCCTCGTCATCCGGAACGTAATGCTCGGTGTCGTAGTACAGCGCCATCAGATGGCCGTCCGGGTCCTCGAACTCGAACGACCGGCCCACCCCGACCTCGCCATCGCGCCAGCCGTGGCCCAGTCCGGATGCCTCGATCGCCGCGACCCGCCGCTCCAGAGCCTGCGGACTCGATGCGCGATAGAGGGTGCGTCCCACGCCGTTCGTGTCGGATGCGGTGAGCTTCAGCGTGTACAGCTGGTACTCGTCCCAACACCGCAAATACGCCGAATCGCCAATGCGGGCTACCTCCCGCATTGCGCAGATGTCGCGGAAGAACCGGAGGCTCTCCTCGAACCGCGGAGTGAACAACTCCACGGCGCCCAGGTGGGCAAGGTCGAAGTTCTCGCTCGTAGCCATGGGTGTCCTCTCTGACACAGCCTCTCTACCGATGCATCCTGTCTATCACTCATTTACCTCTGGACATAGGTAAATTTTGCCCGTACGATCTCGCTGAAGCCACCCGGACGAGGAAGTCGAGGAGACACCCATGGCCAAGAATCTGCAAGAGCTGCTGGACGAGAAGGGCGACACCGTCCGGATGCTGCGGGACTCGCAGCTCGGGACGTACATCTACCCGGTGGTTCCGGCCGAGTTCAGCAACTGGCGCCGCGAGCAGAAGGCGTGGCGCAACGCTGCGGTGCTCTACGACCAGAGCCACCACATGGTCAACTTCTTCGTGAAGGGCCCCGATGCGCTGAAGCTGCTCACCGACACCGGCATCAACGGTTTCAAGAACTTCCCCGTCAACACCGCCAAGCAGTTCGTTCCCACCGCCTCCAACGGCGGCGTCATCGGTGACGGCATCCTCTTCCACGAAGCAGAGGGCGAATACGTGTACGTCGGCCGCGCTCCCGGCGCCAACTGGCTGCAGTTCCACGCCGAGACCGGCGGATACGACGTCGAGTTCCGCTACGACGACCGCTCCCCCTCCCGCCCCTACGGCCAGGCAGTGCACCGCGACTACTACCGCTTCCAGATCCAGGGCCCGAACGCCTGGGCGATCATCGAGAAGCTCGCCGGTGGCCCCGTCGAGCAGGTCAAGTTCTTCCACATGGGCGAAATGACGATCGCCGGCGAGAAGGTGCGCACGCTCCGTCACGGGATGGCGGGCGCTCCGGGCCTGGAGATCTGGGGCCCCTACGAGCAGCACGGCAAGATCCGCGACGCCATCCTCGAGGCCGGGCGCGAGTTCGGCATCGAACCCTGCGGGTCGCGCGCGTACTCGTCGAACACCCTGGAGTCGGGCTGGATCCCCTCGCCCCTGCCGGCGATCTACTCCAGCGAGGCCGAGCGCGCCTACCGTGAGTGGCTGCCGGCGAACAGCTACGAAGCGATCAACGCCCTGGCAGGGTCCTTCGTCTCGGAGAACATCGAGGACTACTACCTCAACCCGTGGGAGCTCGGCTACGGCTCGTTCGTGAAGTTCGACCACGACTTCATCGGCCGTGACGCACTCGAGAAGCTCGACCCCGAGACCCAGCGCAAGAAGGTCACGCTGGCCTGGAACGACGAGGACCTGACCAAGGTGCTCGCGTCAGTGCTCGACCGCGAGGGCCCCGGCTACCAGTTCTTCGATCTGCCCAACGCCAACTACGGGTCCAGCAACTACGACGCCGTCATCGACGCCGACGGCAACACCGTGGGACTCTCGCTGTTCACGGGCGTCACCGCGAACGAGAAGCGCGGCCTGTCGCTGGCCACCGTCGACCGCGACGTTCCCGTGGGAGCCGAAGTCCGCGTGGTCTGGGGCGAGCCGAACGGCGGATCGGGCAAGACGACTGTCGAGCCGCACGAGCAGATCGCAATCCGCGCCGTGGTGAGCCCCGTACCCTATGCCGTGACCGCTCGCCAGGAGTACCAGGGCGGCTGGCGCACCACCGGATCGCTCTGATCCGAGCCGCGCTTCGCGCACACGACGATCTGGGGGACGGATGCTTCGGCATCCGTCCCCCAGATCGTCTCCGGGCGTCCACGTCACGACGAGATGTGGATGCCTTCGAACCCACCCGGGAATCCGCTGACCGCCGCCGAGACGGTGTCGAAGAACCAGTCGAGTGCTCCAGCATGCTGTGGGGACCGGCGACGATAGAGATGCAGTTCGACGGGTCCGAGAGCGAAGGGCAGTTCGCGGATGATGAGCGGCCAGCTCCGCGACCATCCGACAGCCAGTGTCTCGGGAATCGTCGCGATGAGCGTCGTCGACCGCGCGAGTAAGGGCGGGAGCGACGCGATGTGTTGCACGCTCACCGCCGGCGGCTCGCTCACGCCGTGGCGAGCGTGTACGCCGGCCAGCAGGCGGGCACTCGAGTCGCCCTCGACCCAGACCCGGCGCGCCGCACGGTACGCCTCGAGACTCATCTCAGCGCCGACGAGGGGGTTCTGCGAGGACATCACGACGCGGTACTCCTCGCGCTTGACCGTCTGGCGCTCGAACGCAGCGGGCAGTTCCGCCGGGGTGATGGCAAGGTCCACAGATCCTCGGGTGAGTAGATCCTCGAGGTCTTCACCGCGCAACGCTGTGACGGCAAGGCGCGCGCGCGGCGCTCCGAGCGCCATCGCGTCGCCGATCGCCGGGAGCCAGCCGATCTCACCGAGTTCCGAGAGCGCGATGCGGAAGGTGCGCTCGGAGGTCAGAGGGTCGAAGCCGGTCACCGCCGCAATGGTTCGATCGATCACTGACATGCCCTCGTGGAGCTCGGGATAGATCGCGTCGGCAAGCGCTGTGGGCCGCATCCCCTGAGCCGTTCGCTCGAACAGCGGATCGCCGAGTTCCCGCCGCAGCCGCGCCAGGGACTGACTGATGGCCGACTGCGTCACGAACAGCCGGCGGCCCGCCGCTGTGAGGCTGCCCGCCTCGTAGATCGCGACGAACACCCGGGTGAGGTTCAGGTCAGTGAGCATGCGTGCACCTCGATCGAGTCAATATGAGGACCGCTCACAGAGCTATTAGCAGCGCTCATTAGAAAATGCTATTTGATTCAGTCCTGCTTGGGATAGCGTCTCCTCGGGCCGGCACGCACCGCGTCGAGCCCCGAGAACGAAGGAGTTCACATGACCGAGTCGCTGGCCGCCGCGATCGCCCGAGCGGGAAGCCCCGTGCAGCTTCTGCGCAACGCCCAGGCGCGACCCACGATCTTCCCCGTGACGGCGGAGTTCAGCAACTGGAGGTCGGAGCAGCAGTCCTGGCAGAAGACAGTGGCGCTTCTTGACCAGTCCCACCACATGACCGACCTGTTCATCCGCGGCCGCGATGCCCTGCACCTGCTGAGCGATCTCGGCGTCAACAGCTTTGCGCGATTCCAGGTTGACAACGCGAAACAGTTCATCGCGGTCAATGACGAGGGGTATCTGATCGGCGATGCGATCCTGTTCTATCTCGCCGACGAAGAGTTCGACCTCGTCGGCCATCAGATGGTGATCGATTGGGTGCAGTTCCACGGCGAGACCGGCGACTACGACGTCACCTTCGAGCGCGACGGCAACTCGATCGTGCGCGCCGGAAACCCCACCCTGTACCGGTATGAGCTGCAGGGACCGAACGCACTTGAACTCATGGAGAGGGTCACCGGCGCCCCCGTGCCGCCGACCCGCTTCTTCCACATGGCGACATTCACGATCGACGGCATCACGGTGCGCTCACTGCGTCACGGAATGGCCGGTCAGCCCGGCTTCGAGCTGTTCGGCCCGTGGGAAGAGGGCGAGCGCGTCCGGGACGCGCTGCTGCGCGAAGGAGAGCCGCTCGGGCTCGTGCGGGTCGGATCCAAGGCGTACTCCTCGGCGAATCTCGAATCCGCGTGGGTTCCCTCTCCCCTGCCTGCCATCTTCACCGGGGCCCACGCGGAACGGTACCTCGACTGGCTTCCCGCAACCAGCGCCGGGTCTCTGGCCGGAAGCCTCACCTCCGAGCGGATCGAGGACTACTACGTCACGCCCTACGACCTCGGTTACGGCCGCAGTGTGGCGTTCGATCACGACTTCCTCGGCCGGGAGGCACTCGAGCGCATCGCGCAGGAGCCCACACGGGTCAAGGTGACGCTGATCTGGAACCCGGACGATGTCGCAGCTGCACAGCGATCCCTGCTCGAGCCGGGGTTGCCGGCGAAATACATCGACTTCCCGAAGGCCCGCTACGGGCTCTACCAGGTCGACCGTGTTCTGATCGACGGGCACGATGTGGGGATCTCGCATGATGCCGGGTACATCACGAACGAGCAGGTATTCGCGTCATTGGCGAGCCTCGTTCCGGATGCCGCGGAGCCGGGCACCGAGGTTGTGGTGGTCTGGGGCAGATCCTCACCCGAGGCATCTCTGGCGCGGCCGGGGCCTACGAGCGCGGAGTACCGTCGTACATAACCCCCTCCCCGAATCGAGGTCTCGATGTCGCGCGCTGATACGCGTCCCGCCCGTCGTGGGCGCCGCACCCCCGAGGAAGGCCCACGCGCGACGTTCCGCCAGCTGGTGCCGTTCCTCCTCGAGCACCGCACCGTGCTGATCGTCGTCGCCATCCTGAGTATCATCGGGGCCGTCGCGACCCTCGCCCAGCCGCTGCTGGTCGGGCAGGTGATTGCGCAAGTCGAGGCTGGCGGCGGCCTCGGGCTGTTGGTGTGGGGAATCATTGCGCTCGTGGTGGCAGCCTCGGTCATCTCCGGGTTCCAGCACTACCTGCTGCAGCGCACCGGAACTGCCGTGGTCTACTCCAGCCGGCGACAGCTCGTGGCCCGCATCCTGCACCTCCCCATCCGCGAATTCGACGCGCGGCGCACAGGTGACCTCGTTTCCCGTGTCGGAACCGACACGACGCTGCTCTATGCGGTCCTGACGCAGGGACTCGCGGATGCCGTGGGCAACTCCCTCATCTTCATCGGCGCCCTCGTCGCGATGGCGCTGATTGATCCCCTGCTGCTGCTGGCCATTGTCGTCGTGATCGGGGTCTCCATCACCGGCGTCGTGGTGCTCAGCGGCCGCATCCGTCGCGCGACCGGCGAGCAGCAAGAGAAGGTCGGTGAATTGGCCTCCTCGGTCGAGCGCGCGGTCAGTTCGATCCGAACCGTGCGCGCGGCCGGAGCTACCGAACGCGAGGTCACAGAGATCACGGGCGTCGCAACTGACGCGTATGGGGTCGGGGTCCGCATCGCCAAGGTCTCCGCGCTTGTCGTCCCCGTCGCGGGGATCGCCCTTCAGGTTTCGCTGCTGGTCGTCTTGGGGGTGGGCGGCTATCGGGTAGCCTCCGGAGCGATCGAGGTGGCAAGTCTTGTGACCTTCATCCTTTTCCTGTTCCTGCTCGTGGGTCCCCTCGGCAGCTTCTTCGGGGCGATCACCTCGGTGAACCAGGCTCTGGGTGCGCTGGGTCGCATTCAAGAGATCCTCAATCTGCCGACCGAGGATGCCGACGACGCGCGGCTCGCGGCATCCGTCAGCGCAGCCTCCCCCGCTCGTTCGCCACAACACGCCGCGGGCGCAGGCGCCGCGGAGCAGATTGCGGCAATCGAGTTCCGGGATGTCTGGTTCCGCTATCCCGAAGCCGTCGTCGCCGCGCGCCGGAAGGCCGAGACCGAGGCGCGCGCCGTGCTCGAGAGCGCGCACGTCGACACCTCGGCGATCGCGCTCCCGAGCGGCACCGAGGACGCCACGGATGATGCGTCAGCAGCCCCGGCCGAGGCATCCACTGACGCCGGCGACGTGCTGCGCGGCGTATCGTTCCGGGTTCCGCGTGGGTCGCGTGTGGCGATCGTCGGCCCATCCGGCGCCGGCAAGAGCACGACGCTTGCGCTCATCGAGCGGTTCTACGATCCGACGGGCGGCGCGATCCTGCTCGGCGGCGCAGACATCCGAACCCTCCCGCGCGAAGAGCTCCGTGCACAGTTGGGCTACGTCGAGCAGGACGCACCAACCCTCGCCGGCACGATCGCCCAGAACCTGCGCCTCGCGTCCCCCGAGGCGACGGATGCCGACTGCGAGCGCGTCCTCGAGGCCGTGAATCTCACCGAGGTGCTCGAGCGCAGTCCGCTGCGCCTTCAGGCCCCGGTCGGCGAGAACGGCGTCATGCTCTCGGGCGGCGAGCGTCAGCGCCTGGCGATTGCGCGTGCCCTGCTGGCCGCTCCCCCCATCCTGCTGCTCGACGAATCGACGTCGTCGCTGGATGGACTCAACGAGCAGCGGATGCGGGATGCCATAGACGCCGTCGCGGCCGACAGGACCCTCCTCGTGATCGCCCACCGCCTGTCGACGGTCGTTGACAGCGACCTGATCGTCGTCATGCAGAACGGTGAGGTCATCGGTCAGGGCACGCACGGCGAACTTGTCGAGTCCACGCCGCTCTACCGCGACCTCGCCCGCCACCAACTCCTGGTCTGACCCGCCCCGCCGAACCCACAACAATCTCGACGAACCCACCCCTTCCTGCGGCTGAAACCTGTGGGGTAACGCAAGAAGGGGTGGGTTCGCGAGGGGCGCGGGTTGCGCCGGATGCGGGCGGGAGGAGGACGCCCGGGTCAGGAGGACTTGAGGCGGTAGCGAAGGGCTGCGAGTTCGGCGTTCAGCTGGGCGGGGATGCGGCCATCGAAGACCCCGTAGAACTCCTCGGTGAGGTCTGCCTCGTGCAGCCACGACTCCGGGTCGACGGCGAACAGTTCCTCGAGATCCTCCTGCGGAACCTCGATGCCGTCGAGGTTGAGGTCCTCGATGCGCGGAAGGCGCCCAATAGGGCTGTCAAGCGCCGGCACCTTGCCGTCGACGCGACGGATGATCCACTCGATGACACGGGAGTTGTCGCCGAACCCGGGCCAGAGGAAGCGGCCATCAGCCCCCTTGCGGAACCAGTTGACCTGGAAGATCCGCGGTGCACGATCGAACCTCAGCTTCTGGCCCATCTTGACCCAGTGCCCGAAGTAGTCGGCCATGTTGTAGCCGCAGAAGGGCAGCATCGCGAACGGATCGCGACGCAGTTCGCCGACCGTTCCCTCTGCAGCCGCGGTGCGCTCGGACGAGATCGTGGAGCCGAGGAAGACCCCGTGCGCCCAGTCGGTTGCCTCGACCACGAGCGGAACGTTCGTGGCACGGCGTCCGCCGAACAGGATCGCGTCGATCGGCACGCCTTCGGGAGCATCCCAGTCGTCGGCGATCTGCGGGCACTGGTCGGCGCGTACGGTGAACCGCGAGTTCGGATGAGCGGCGGGTCGCCCGGATGCCGGGGTCCAGGGGTTTCCCTCCCAGTCGATCAGTTCTGCCGGCGGCTCGTCAGTGAGTCCCTCCCACCACACATCTCCGTCGGGCCGAAGTGCCACGTTCGTGAAGATCGTGTTGCCCCAGAGCGTTTCGACAGCCGTGACGTTCGTGGACTCGCCGGTGCCGGGGGCGACACCGAAGAAGCCGGCCTCGGGGTTGATGGCCCAGAGGCGTCCATCCTCGCCCGGGCGCAGCCACGCGATGTCGTCGCCGAGTGTCTCGACGCGCCATCCGGGAATCGTCGGGCGCAGCATCGCGAGGTTCGTCTTGCCGCAGGCCGAGGGGAAGGCTGCGGCGAGGTGGTAGGCCTTGCCCTCGGGGCTGATGACGCGGATGAGCAGCATGTGCTCAGCCATCCATCCCTCGTCGCGGCCGATGACCGAGGCGATGCGCAGCGCGAAGCACTTCTTCGCGAGGATGGCGTTACCGCCGTACCCGGAACCGTACGACCACACCTCCAGGGTGTCGGGGAAGTGCACGATGTACTTCTCGTCGTTGCACGGCCAGGCGACATCATCCTGACCGGGCGCGAGCGGCGCACCGACAGAGTGGACGGTCTTCACCCACGGCGACCCGTTTGCGATCTCGCGCAGGACATCGGTGCCGACACGGGTCATGATGCCGATCGAGGTGACGGCGTAGGCGCTGTCGGTGATCTGCACACCGATGTGCGACAGCGGGCCGCCGACGGCTCCCATCGAGAACGGCACGACGTACATCGTGCGTCCGCGCATCGATCCGTCGAACAGCGGCGTGATGGTGGCGCGGATCTCTTCGGGCGCGACCCAGTTGTTTGTCGGGCCGGCGTCTTCTTCGCGCTCAGAGGCGATGAAGGTGCGCGCCTCGGTGCGGGCGACATCGCTCGGGTGCGAGCGGGCAAGGTACGAGCCCGGGCGCCACTCGGGATTGAGCTTGATGAGCTTGCCCTGCTCGACCTGCTCCCTCAGCAGCGCCTCATTCTCGGCGCGCGAGCCGGTCACCCAGTGGATCCGGTCGGGCTTGGTGAGCGCAGCGATCTCATCGACCCACTCGATCAACGCGTCCATGCCGGGGCCGGAGATCGATGGCAGTTGGCCGGATGCCGACGCGGGCGCCGAGATAGTGGGGCGAGTAATGTCAGCGATGGCCATTGTCTCTCCTGTGTGCGACGTCGACTGGGGGTCTTTCTCCACTTTCCTGCACGCGGAGGGCGGTTTGAAGCGGCTCAGCCTCGTAAGAAACGAAATTCTTTCGCTAGCATCAAGGAATGGCACCCACGAACCTCGAACTGGTGACGCTCGGGCACCGCATCCGTCACGAACGCGTGTCTCGGGGCTGGACGCTGGACGAGTTGGGTGCACAGGTCGGGGTCGCGGGAAGCCAGTTGAGCCTCATCGAAAACGGCAAGCGCGAGCCGAAACTCTCGCTGCTGCAGGCGATCGCCCACGCCACGGGACTGGAGGTCACCGACCTCCTCGCCGCTGAACCCCCGAATCGTCGGGCTGCGCTCGAAATCGAGCTGGAACGCGCGCAGGCAAGCCCCGTGTTTCGCAGGCTCGGCATCCCGCCGGTGAAGGTCACCAAAGGGACACCCGATGAGACGATCGAGTCGATACTCGGCCTGCACCGGGAGCTCGATCGCCGCGAGCGAGAAGCGATCGCAACGCCCGAGGAGGCGCGGCGCGCCAACACGGAGCTGCGCCTGCGGATGCGCGAGCGTGACAACTACCTGCCCGATATCGAAAAGCTCGCCGAGAAGCAGCTTGCGGCGGCCGGTCACGTCTCGGGCGCGCTCACCCACCGCACCGTGAGCATCATGGCCGAGCGCCTCGGGTTCGAGCTGCTCTACGTCAACGACCTTCCGCGCTCGGCGCGATCGGTCACCGATCTCGAGAACGGCCGCATTTACCTGCCGCCCGCATCTATCCCGGGCGGCCACGGGCTGCGCTCGATGGCACTGCAGGCGATGGCCCACCGGCTGCTCGGACACCAGCGACCCACGTCGTACGCCGACTTCCTGCAGCAGCGCCTCGAGATCAACTACTTCGCCGCCTGTTGCCTCATCCCCGAGACCAACGGCGTCGCGTTCCTGCAGCAGGCGAAGAAGGAACGCAATCTGGCCGTCGAGGACTTCCGCGATGCGTTCGGTGTCACGCACGAGGCTGCGGCGATGCGGATGACGAACCTCATGACGCAGCATCTCGGCATCCGTCTGCACTTCCTGCGCGTCGACGGATCCGGTGCCATCTCACGGGTGTACGAGAACGACGACCTCCCCCTGCCGATGGATGTCACCGGTGCCGTTGACGGCCAGATCGCCTGCCGCAAGTGGTCGGCCCGTGCCGCCTTCTCGGAGCAGAACCGCACGACCGAGCACTACCAATACACCGACACCCCCGCGGGCACGTTCTGGTGCGCCACGCAGACCGGTACGACAGCCGACGGCGAGTTCTCGATCAGTGTGGGGGTTCCGTTCGACGATGCCCGCTGGTTCCGCGGCCGTGAGACCACCAAGCGTGCGGTCTCCACCTGCCCCGACGAAGCCTGCTGCCGCCGAGCACCCGCGGAGCTCACGTCGCGGTGGGAGGGCAAGGCCTGGCCGAGCGCCCGCGTGCACATGCAGATGTTCACGCCGCTCCCCCGTGGCAACTTTCCCGGCGTCGACGACTCCGAGGTGTACGCCTTCCTCGACCGTCACGCCTGAGGCAGCATCCGTGGCTCGCCCCCAAGAAGTGGGCGCAGATTGTCGTCTCGATGCGATAAGTGGGCGCAAACTGTCGCCTCAGGCCCTGCAAACGACAATGGGAGCCCATCTTTTTCCGCTGGGACCGCGCGCGAGGAACACGTAGTGATGCTCGAGAGGCCGGCATGGGCTCCTCCCCACACCTGAGTTCAGCGCGGGATGACACGAGTTGCCTGAACGGCCAGCCACGTGCACGGCTCGTCCAGGATGCTGAACGGATGCCGCGCCGCCACGCCCCGCTTCCTTCGACGCTGTCCACCCCCTTCGCCTATGCCGAGGCCCGAGCGATGGGTGTGACCGCCGGGCGGCTGCGCGGGTCCGATCTCGAGCGGCCGTTCCACGCCACTCGCATTCTCACCGACCCTGCGACACGCTCCGCGTTCGCGGGTCCGCAAGCGATCGACGCTCGCGTTCGCGCCCGGGTACTCGAGCGGGCCCGCGCATACAGTCGTGTGATGAGCCGGCGAGGGTTCTTCACGGGGATGACGGCAGCGGCGCTTCTCGGGTGCCCGCTGCCCGACGGCTTCGACCCTGACGCGGACCTGTCGGTTGGCACGGTGCACCCGCATCGGGCAGCGCGAGCCCGAGGCGTGGCCGGCTTTCAGACGCGCGAGCACCTTGCGCACGTGATGGATGTCGGAGGCTTGCGCGTGACGACTCCTGCGTCGACTTGGGCGATGGTCGGCGGGGAGCTTTCGGAACGGTGGCTCGTGATCATGGGGGATCACTTCGTGCGCGTTCCTCGCGACCATCGAGGTCGCGCGATGCCGAACGCGCGACTGGCCACGCCCGCACAGCTGGAGGCAGCAGCACTCGCGCCAGGGAGGCGGCATCGCAAAGCGCTCGTTCGTGCCCTGACGTCGGTGCGCGTCGGTAGTGCCTCCCGGCTCGAGACGGAATATCGGCTGGATGCCGAGGCCGCGCGACTGCCCCACATGGATCTGGATGTCGAGGTCCGCGGTGCAGACGGAGCGCTGATAGCCATTGTCGACGGCATGCACCGAGCGTTCGACCTGATCGTCGAAGTCGAAGGCGATCACCACCGGACAGATCGCGCGCAGTGGAATCGCGACATCGACAGAACGGCGGCACTGGCGGCGCAGGGGTGGGAGGTCGTTCGCCTCACCTCACGACGCATTCGAGACGGGAGCGCGACGTCGGTGGTTCGAAGCGCCCTCCACCGCCATGGATGGTCGGGACCGCGGGGCCACTAACAGCGTCGCTCCGCGCACGGCGACACGACGGCATCTGTGGGAGGGTGGATCCGTGCGCGCCTGGCTGATCCGATTCGTGACGCTTTACGTCTTCGACGTCGCCGTCCTGCTGCTGATCGGACTGATCATGCCGCAGGTCTCGGTCGGCTGGTCGGTGCTGTGGGCGGCAGTGGTGCTCGCGCTGGCGACGATCTGGGTCAAGCCTGCCTTGCGACGCTGGCTGGGAGGACGCGCCGAGCGGTCGAGCCGTGACCTCACCCGGGCTGGCACGAAACTCGTTCAGGCGGGCGTCGTGCTCGTCGTCGCCGCGATCGTCTGGATGCTCGTCGTGGTGCTGTCCGGCGTCGATGTCGCGGGCTTTTTCTGGGGGTGGATCACGCCCCCAGTGCTGCTGGCCATCGCGTGGCTCATCTATGACGCGATCGACGACCGGCTCGAGGCGCAGACCGGTCGCCTCTGGGACTCTGCCCGACGCCGGCCGTAGCTCACTCGCCTCCGCCGGCGCCGCCGTCTGAACCCGCATCAGCATCGGATGCGTCACCCTGCGCGTCGGCATCGCCCGCGGATTGGGCGGCAGCCACGCCATCCCGAGCATCGTCACCTCGATCTTTCGCCTGCCGCGATACACCGTGATGGCAGCTGTCAGCACCAGAACTGGCGCGATCACCATCAGCGTCAACAGCACCAGTCCGAATGCGACAGTCGATGCCGCCCGCGTGATCGTGAACTGGACCCCGAGGAGCGTGATCGTGCCGTCCTCGGTGACCACCGACACAGTCGACACCGCCTCCGCAACGACGTTCCATCCCGGGACACGACCGTCTGCCGTCAGGACGTAGGGAATCGGTACCCCCTGACCGTCGGCATCAACGCGCATCGGCGCGATCAGGGTCTCGGCGGTGTAACGGTCGAATGGCCACTGCTCGATGAACCCGTCGAGCGTCAGTGCAACCGTTTCGGCGCCGACGACCTCGTCGGCGCCATATTCGATCGTGCGCGCCCCATTGGTTCCCGTGACGAGCACGTGCACAGCTTCGTCCATCGAGAAGTCGTCGGATGAGTACGATCCCAGATCGGTGGGGTTGATGCGCACCGACATGGTGCTCGCCGCCCCATCGATGTCGACCGGTGTCAACGTCAACTCCAGCGGCACACCCTCGCCACCGCTGGAGGCTTCGGCATGCTCGATCCGACCCCCGGCCGCGTACAGGACGATGACGACGACGTAGAGCAGCGCGATCGCGAGAACTCCCCCGATCACGCCGATGCTGCGGGCACGGGAGCGCGCACGCGGTCGAGAAGTCACGGCGACATTGTGCCAGAGCGCAGCGACGAGGGCGTGACGCTTGTCACGACGGCGTTTTAGGGCAGCTCCGCCAGTGACCCCCGCGCGTGCGTGATGCGTCGCTCGGCTCGTCGCAACTCGCCCTCGGACGTCGATTCCGCCTCTCCGGATCCAGCCGAGTGGGCGGCGACGAGATCGAGGTTTGCACGCAGGTTCACAAGCGCCCCTCCGAGCCCCGCTCGCAGCGCCTCGCGAGCAACGGCAAGGTCGGCATCCAGGTGGTGATTGCCCACCCGGCCCAGCACGTCGAGCTCGGCGACGAGGGCGATACCCACCTCGCCCACCTCCACGGACGAACGCGCACCGTCCACCGCGGCGCGGAGCAGACGGGATTCGCGAGCGGGATCCTCGGTTGGAAGAGCGAGGGCCGCGCCCAGCGCGACGGATGCCTCACTGTCGGCATCCGATGCGTGCAGCGCACGCGTTCGAAGGACCAGGAGTCGCCGACCCGAAGCTTTCGCCTCGTCGCGGCCGGGAGTGTATTCGGCAACCATGCGCAGCAGGCCGGCCGCGAGGGCAAGCATCACCGCGCTCGCAGAACCACCGCCGGGAGCGCCCGTCGCCTCGCCGAGGCGGTCCAGCCACTGCTCGAGCGGAATCGACGCCCGCGCGTCGCTCGGATCAGCCTCTGCCATGGTCGCTAACCGCCCGGTCAGCTCGCCAGACGCTCGGCGGTCTCGACGACGTTCGCGACGAGCATCGCGCGGGTCATCGGTCCGACGCCCCCAGGGTTGGGCGAGAGCCAACCGGCGACCTCCGCCACGGCGGGATCGACATCTCCGGCAAGTTTCGCGCGCCCGGATTCGGTGGTCCCGACCCGGGTCACGCCGACATCCAGCACGGCAGCGCCGGGCGCGATCCACTCGGGCTTAACCAGGTGCGGCTGCCCGACGGCGGCGACCACGATGTCGGCCCGTCGAACCTGAGCCTCGAGGTCGGGGGTGCGCGAGTGGGTGAGGGTCACTGTCGCGTCAGTGCCCTTGCGGGTCAACAGAAGACCGAGCGGGCGACCGACGGTGATACCGCGGCCGATGACAGTGACGTGCTTTCCCGCTATTTGAACCCCATGACGGGTGAGGAGCTCGATGATCCCGGCGGGCGTGCACGGCAGCGGCGCCGGAACCGCGGTGGCGGGGTCGACGCCCAGCACGAGCCGGCCGAGGTTCGTCGGATGCAGGCCGTCGGCATCCTTGTCCGGGTCGATCAGTTCCAGGATCGCGTTCTCATCGATGCCCTTGGGCAGTGGCAACTGCACGATGAAGCCGGTGACGGCGGGGTCCGCGTTGAGCGCACGGACAGCATCCGCGATCTCGTCCTGCGTCGCCGTCGCGGGCAGCTCGACAGCGATCGATGCGACACCGACCTCCGCGCAGTCGCGGTGCTTGCCGGTGACGTAGGAGCGCGAGGCGCCGTCATCGCCGACGAGCAGAGTACCCAGGCCCGGCACGATGCCCCGCTCCGCGAGGGCAGCGACGCGGTCACGCAGCTCCCCCTTGATCGCGGCGGCTGTCGCGGTGCCATCGAGCAGTTGTGCAGTCATTCGCGTCTCCTGTCGTCATCCCGCGACATCCGCGTCCCGGGACGGATAACTACGTCCATAGGTATTCTACGGATGCCGGGTCCCGTCAGCCAGAGCCGGCTGCCGAAGCCCCGCCCACCGTTGGCCACGGGCCCGTGCACGCCGTCCTTACTGCGACAGCCCCGGGTAGAGCGGGAAGGCTTCGGTCAGCGTCGCGACGCGCGCACGCAGGGCATCGATATCGGGGTTCGGCAGCAACGCGAGCGCGATGATGTCGGCAACCTCGGCGAACTCGGCGTCCCCGAAACCGCGAGTGGCAAGCGCCGGCGTCCCGATCCGAAGACCGGAGGTGACCATCGGCGGGCGCGGGTCATTGGGGACGGCGTTGCGATTGACGGTGATCTGGATCTCGTGCAGCAGATCCTCCGCCTGCTTCCCATCGATCGCCGCGTTTCGCAGGTCGACCAGCACGAGGTGCACGTCGGTGCCACCGGATCGGACGGCGATGCCGGCATCTGCGACATCGCGCTGGGCGAGCCGGTCGGCGAGGATCTTCGCACCGCGGATCGTGCGCTGCTGCCGCTCCCGGAACTCCGGGGTCGCAGCCAGCTTGAAGGCCGTCGCCTTCGCCGCGATCACGTGCATGAGGGGGCCGCCCTGCTGCCCCGGGAAGACCGCCGAGTTGATCTTCTTCGCGATCGCTTCGTCGTTGGTCAGGATGAATCCCGAGCGGGGCCCGCCGATGGTCTTGTGCACGGTGGATGACACCACGTGCGCGTGCGGCATGGGTGAGGGGTGCACGCCGCCGGCCACGAGCCCGGCGAAGTGAGCCATGTCGACCCACAACAGCGCGTCGACCTCGTCGGCGATCTCGCGGAAGCGCGCGAAGTCCAGCTGGCGTGGGTACGCAGACCACCCCGCGATGATGACCTGCGGACGGTGTTCGAGCGCGAGGCGGCGCACCTCGTCCATGTCGATCAGACTCGTCTCGGGGTCGACGCCGTAGGCGACGATGTCGTACAGACGCCCAGAGAAGTTCGCCTTCATGCCGTGCGTGAGGTGCCCGCCGTGATCGAGAGATAGACCCAGGATCGTGTCACCGGGGCGGGCGATGGCGTGCAGGACCGCGGCATTGGCTGTCGCGCCCGAGTGGGGCTGCACGTTCGCGTACGCGGCACCGAACAGGTCCTTCGCGCGCGCGATCGCAAGCTCTTCGGCCACGTCGACCTCTTCGCAACCGCCGTAGTAGCGCTTGCCCGGGTAGCCCTCGGCGTACTTGTTCGTGAGCACCGAGCCCTGCGACTGCAGCACCGAAACGGGAACGAAGTTCTCGGAGGCGATCATCTCGAGGTAGCTCTGCTGACGAGCGAGCTCCCGGTCGAGGACCTGAGCGATCTCGGGATCGACTTCGGCGAGTGGGGCGGTGAAGAACGAGTCGCTCATGGCGTGTGCTCCTTGTGCTGCGGGGCGGGGACGACGGCTTCGGGTGGGGTTCCGTCTCGACCCAGGCGTGCGGTCGAGTACCGTGTCGGTCGCTCCCCGGTGGTCATCCACCTCAACGCCAGTCGCGACACCCCGAGCATAGCGGATCGCGCTACGCCCTCGATCCGCGACCGAGCGGTTGGTAGAGTGACTCAACGCTATTTGTTAGGACTCTTTACATGACCGGGACGCAGCCCCGTGACGCCGCCGCCTTCCCGTGGCCGGTTCCTCTCCCCCGCGACGCGGCAGCGGTCGAAGGACCGGGATTCACCCTGCAAGCGCGGACGGCGGTCACCGGCGACCAGACCGTGATCGGCATCCTCACGAAGCTCGTGTCTGCGCGAACGGACGGCGAGATCAACCTCGATTCCACCGCGACGGGCCCCGGCATCTCGCTTGTCATCACGGATGCCGAAACTCCCGAGTCCTACCGACTGAACGCCTCCGCGGACGGCGTCGAGGTGATCGGGTCTGACGCCGCTGGCCTGTTCTACGGCATCCAGACCCTCGCGCAGCTGATCGAACGCACGCCGGATGGATGGCGCATCCCGGCCGTAGAGGTTGCCGACGCGCCGCGCTTTGCGTACCGGGGCGTCATGGTCGATGTCGCGCGCCACTTCTTCCCCGTCGAGGTGGTGCTCGGCGTCATCGACCGAGCCGCGCAGCTCAAGCTCAATCACCTCCATCTGCACCTGACCGATGACCAGGGGTGGCGGATCGAGATCCCCTCGCGCCCCGAACTGACCCGGTTCGCATCCGGTACCGCCATCGGCGGGGACTCCGGCGGCTTCTACACCGCCGAGGACTACGCCCGGATCGTGGCGTACGCAGCCGCTCGGCACATGACCGTCGTGCCCGAGATCGACCTTCCCGGACACACCCATGCGGTCGGCCTCGCCTACCCCGACATCGTCGAGCCTCCCGTGCTCTCGGAGCACATCCGCGAGGTCGTCGAGGCGTACGGCAGCACGCTTCCGGTCGCGGGCGAGCCATACGAGGGCATCGCGGTCGGCTTCTCCTCGTTGCGGATCGGCGACCCGGCGACAGAAACCTTCGTGACGGATGTCGCCGCCGACCTGGCCGCGATAACTCCCGGACCCTACCTTCACGTCGGCGGAGACGAGGCCCTCGGCACGGATCCGGCCGACTACGCCGCGTTCGTGAGCCTCGCGTCACGCATCGTCGCGGATGCCGGGAAGGTGCCCGTGATGTGGCACGAAGCTGGTGCGGCCAGTGACCTGCATCCGGGAAGCGTCGGTCAGTACTGGGGATTCGTCTCGCCGACCGACGGTATGGACGAGAAGGCGCGGGGCTTCGTTGCGCGCGGCGGACGCGTCATCCTGTCGCCTGCCGACGCGGTCTACCTCGACATGAAGGATTCCGCGGATTCGGAGCTCGGCCTGACCTGGGCGAACGGTGTCACGAGCGTGGAACGCGCCTACGCATGGGAGCCGGGGGCGGTGCTCGACGGGGTGGCCGAGAGCGACATTCTGGGCGTCGAAGCACCGCTGTGGACCGAAACCGTGCGCACAGCTGCCGACATCGACGCGCTCATGTTCCCGAGGATCGCTGCCGCGGCCGAGGCAGCCTGGTCACCGGCTACCGGCGAGCACCCGCTACGCAGCTGGGAGTCGTTCCGCGAGCGGGTCGGCGCACTCGACGGTCTGTGGAGCGCCCTCGGCATCCGGTTCCGCCGATCGCCTGAGATCCCCTGGAGTGGCGAGGGAGCATCGTGAGCACCACGATCATCCACAGCGCGCGGCTCGTCGCGGACGGCGCCGAGACGAGCAACGCCTGGGTCGAGATGCAGGGCGGCACCATCGCTGCCGTGGGAGAGGGAGAGACCTGGCGGTCACGAGCCGCGGCGGCGACAATCATCGATGCGCGGGAGGTCGCCGGACCCGGCGCCATTCTCACACCGGGGTTCGTCGACATCCATGGTCACGGCGGCGGTGGGTTCTCGTACGAGGGCGACGAGTCAGGCATCCGCGCCGCCCGCGCGCTGCACCTCGCACACGGCACGACACGGGCAGTCCTCTCCCTCGTTTCGGGCTCGCTCGAGCACCTCACCACCCAGGTCGCGCGGATCGCGGCGATGACGCAGACGGATGCCGACATCCTCGGCTCCCATCTCGAGGGGCCGTTCCTCGATCACGGTCACCGCGGCGCACACGATCCCGCGGCCTTGCGCGCGGCGACGCCGGACGCCGTCGCAGCGTTGCTCGAGGCCGGCGCGGGGACGATCCGGCAGGTCACGCTGGCACCGGAGCTGCCCGGCGCGGCGGAGGCGATCCGCGCCTTTCGGGAGGCGGGCGTCTGCGTCGCCGTCGGCCACACGGATGCCGATCTCGACGCGACACGTGCGGCGTTCGAAGCCGGCGCGACCATCCTGACCCACGCGTTCAATGCGATGCCTCCCCTGCACCACCGCGCGCCGGGCCCCGTCGGCGCTGCAACCGCCGCCCCGCGCGTGACGCTCGAGGTCATCGCTGACGGCGTGCACGTGCATCCCGAGCTCATCCGGATCCTGTTCGCCGCAGCACCCGGACGGATTGCGCTCATCACCGACGCGATGGCCGCGGCGGGCGTCGGCGACGGTAGGTACACGCTGGGCTCGCTCGAGGTCGAGGTCGTCGACGGTGTCGCCCGCCTCGTGGAGACTGGCGCGATCGCGGGGTCAACCCTGACGCAGGATGCTGCGCTTCGCGTGGCCCTCGAGGCAGGCGTCGACCTGCCCGCGGCCGTCGATGCGCTCACCCGCACGCCGGCCGCGGTGATCGGTGTGGCGGATCGCCACGGCAGCCTGCGCCCGGGCTTCGCCGCTGACGCCGTGGTGATGGATGCCTCGCTCCAGCCCCGAGCTGTCTGGCTCGACGGGCGGCGCATGCACTGAGGCCAGCATCCTTCCCTGCGGCAACGGAAAGATGGGCGCGAACTGTCGTCTCCCAGTCCAGACGCGACGATTCGCGCCCACCTTTGCCGCGACAACGACCAGATGCGCCCAACTCACGCGGCCTAGACTGGAAACATGCCCGAATCAGCGACCCCGTCCGGCGTTCCCGCAGGGACCCGCCCGGCGTTGAGCGCGGTCGACGTGCTCGCCGTTCTGTGCGAACTCTTCGCGTTCGGGACTCTCGCGTTCTGGGGCTTCGCCGCCTGGCCCTTCCCCTGGAACATCGTCGCCGGCATCGTCGCGCCGGTGGTCGCCATCCTGCTGTGGGCGCTGTTCGTTTCGCCCCGGGCCGTCATCGTCGTCCACCCGTTCCTGCGGGCCGTGGTCGAACTCCTCGTGTATGTCTCGGCGACGATCGCCTGGTGGAGCGTGGGCCTTGTCTGGGTCGGCCTGATCTTCGGGGTCATCGCCGTCACCGTCGGCGTGCTCGCGGGGCGCCGCCGGCTGGCATGAGCGACCGAGAGGTCCTCGCGCAGCTGCGTGCCGAACTCGGCGACGCGCTCGACACGTCGGATGCCTCTCTCGAGGCCGCCCGCGCCGACAAGTCTGGGCACGCCAGCACCGGCCGTCCTCTCGCGGTCGTGCGCGCCCGGAACGTCGAAGACGTGCAGGCGACGCTGCGCATCGCGTCGGCCACGGGGACACCCGTCGTCACCCGCGGTGCCGGCACGGGGCTCGCGGGCGGTGCGAACGCCGGACCCGGCGAGATCGCCCTCTCGGTTCGGGCGATGGATCGCATCGTGGAGGTACGGCCCGACGACCTGCTCGCCGTGGTCGAGCCCGGCATCCTGAACGCGGACCTGAACCGCGCGCTTGCCGAGTACGGCCTCTGGTGGGCGCCCGACCCCGCCAGCCGCGACATCTCCACAGTCGGCGGCAACATCGCCACGGGAGCGGGCGGACTACTGTGCGCCAAGTACGGCGTGGTGCGGGATGCCGTCCTCGGCGTCGATATCGTCCTCGCAGACGGCCGACTCCTGCACCTCGGCCATCGCACGGTCAAGGGCGTCACAGGGCTCGACCTCACATCCCTCGTGATCGGTTCCGAGGGCATCCTCGGCGTCGTGGTTGGTGCGACCCTGAAGCTGCGGCGACTCGTGCCCGGCGAGGTGTGCACCATCGCCGCAACCTTCACGGATGTCGGCACCG
Organism: Microbacterium sp. UBA1097; assembly: GCF_002313585.1. Taxonomy (NCBI): domain Bacteria; kingdom Bacillati; phylum Actinomycetota; class Actinomycetes; order Micrococcales; family Microbacteriaceae; genus Microbacterium; species Microbacterium sp. UBA1097. The sequence continues at coordinate 34,420 of NZ_DCBW01000013.1, forward strand.
CCGCGAGTGCGTGCAGCGCAGTCACCGCCACGGGACTGCAACCAGCGATCATGGAGCTGCTGGATGCCGCAGCCCTGACGGCCATCCATGAGTTGCTGGGCCTTGCCGCGCCGACCCCGGGCGCGGCGCACGTGACGATCCAGACCGATGGCGCTGCGGCGGCAGCTGACGCGGCGGCGATCACCGCGGTCCTCGAGGCAGCGGGAGGAACCGTCGCCGTGTCCACCGACCGCGACGAGGGCGAGCGGCTTCTCGCGATCCGCCGGTCGGTGCATCCCGCGATGGCACGCCTGGGCACGACCCTCATCGAGGACGTTTCGGTACCACGCTCAGCGCTCGCGGCGATGTTCGCGCGCATCGCCGACATCGAGCGCCGCTACGGCCTCGTGATCCCCACCGTCGCTCACGCTGGCGATGGGAACCTGCATCCGAACTTCATCTTCGACGGTCCCGACGTGCCCGCGGCGATCTGGGAAGCCGCCGATGAGCTGTTTCGTGCCGCGCTCGAGCTCGGCGGAACTCTCACCGGCGAGCACGGCATCGGGGTGCTCAAGCGACGGTGGCTCGCTGACGAACTCGGCGATGACCAGTGGGAGCTGCAGCGCCAGATCGCGCGTGTCTTCGATCCGCAGGGGATCCTGAACCCCGGCAAAGTGTTCGGGCCGTGAGCGACACCGTGAGTGGGGTCATCCACGTCAGCGCGGCAGTCATCGTGTCGACCGACGGCCGCGCCCTCGTCGTGCGCAAGCATGGCGCTACCGTCTTTCAGCAACCGGGCGGAAAGCCCGACCCCGGCGAGAGCGCGATGGATGCCGTCATCCGTGAGATCGCAGAAGAGACCGGCATCCGGGCCGCGGCTGAAGATCTCGTCCCGCTCGGCCGGTTCGAAGCTGCCGCGGCCAACGAGCCGGGACACCGCGTCATCGCCGATGCGTTCGTGCTGCGAGTGAGCGAGGCCCGAGCTGACGCCAGCGCCGAGATCGCTGAGCTGCGCTGGATCACCGAGCACGAGGTTGCATCGACGCCGCTCGCACCCCTCAGCCGAACGCACCTGATCGGTTTCGCGTGGAGTGACTCCGCTGCTTAACCCCAGCCCTGCCGGCGCACGGCGCTCGGCCTACAAGCCCTGCCAGTCCGGCTTGTTCGCGTAGGCATACCGGTAGTACTCGGCCCGAGCGAGTTCGGCTGCGGCATCCTCATCGACGACGACGGTGACGTGCGGATGAAGCTGAATCGCCGAACCGGGGACGGATGCCGACAGTGGGCCCTCGACGGCGGCGGCGAGAGCCGCGGCCTTGGAGCTCCCGAACGCGAGGAGCACGAGGTGGTCTGCCTCGAGAATCGTGCCGAGGCCCTGCGTGATGCAGTGCATCGGCACCTCGTCCGGCGAGGCAAAGAAGCGCGCATTGTCGGTGCGTGTCTGTTCCGTGAGTGTCTTGACGCGCGTGCGAGAGGCGAACGACGAGCCCGGCTCGTTGAAACCGATGTGCCCGTCGGTGCCGATCCCGAGGATCTGCAGGGCGATGCCACCGGCGTCCATGATCGCTGCCTCATAGATCTCGCCGGCGTGCGCGACTCCGTCGAGACGCCCATCGGGGACGCGAATGCGCGCCGGGTCCAGCCCCAACGGCTCGACCACTTCGCGCGTGATGACCGACCGGTAGCTCTGCGGGTGCGCGGGATCGAGGCCCACGTACTCGTCGAGGGCGAACCCGCGCACCGTTGACAGGTCGACGCCCGCGAGGGCGGGCACCAGCGCCTGATATACCGGGAGCGGCGTCGAGCCGGTCGCGAGTCCGAGCACGAGGTCAGGCGTCGCGCGGATACGCCGCGCGATCTCGCTCGCGACCAGCTTCCCGCCTGCCTCGCGGCCCGGGACGATGATGACTTCAGCCATGGGAAAGAACCTCTCTTTCGTCTGCAGCTTCAGTGCCGATGAGCGCCGCTCCGAGCGCTGCGGCAGGCGCACCCGCGGGGAGGATCTCAACGCGGTCGACCAGCTGGAGTGAACGCAGGAATGCCGATTCCCGCGCGCTCGCCTCCAGCTGAGCAGCCACCTCGCTCTGCAGTCGGGTGCCGAGAGCGGTGATGCCGCCGCCGAGGACCACGGTGTCGACATCCGCGGTGAGCACAAGCACCCGGATAGCGGCGGCGACGCCTCGGGCGAGGTCGGTTCGCACCAGCACGGCTGCCGCATCACCGCCGTCGGCAGCGTCGAAGACGTCTCGAATCGGGAGCGCGCCGGGCCTGCCCCACCGGGCTGACACCGCGCCTCCGCCGGCCAGCGCCTCGATGCAGCCGCGTTGGCCGCAGCGGCACACGGGTCCCGCCGGATCGATCGACAGGTGCCCGATCTCTCCGGCACCACCGCGCGCCCCGCGCCAGAGCACGCCACCCGTCACGATGGCGGCGGCTATCCCCGTCCCGAGGTTCAGATACCCCATCGAGAGCGTCCCGCCCCGCAGCGAGGCAGCACCCAGTGCCGCTGCCTTGACGTCGTTCTCGACGCGCACGGGCACTCCGAGAACCGGAGCGACGGCGGCGGCAAGATCGAGCGTCTCGACGCCGAGGTTGACGGCGTGTTCGACCCGGCCTGACCCCGGTTCGATCCGGCCGGGAATCCCGATCCCCACCGACCGGACATCCGCCGCTGTGAGCGCGGGATCAGCCTGCAGATTGGCGACCGCGTCGAGGATCGTCTGCACGACGGCATCCGGACCCCACCCGGTGGCCAGGCGCGTGCGGGCGACGATGGTGCCGTTCGGGGCTACGGCGACAGCATCCGTCTTGGTTCCCCCGACATCGAGGCCGAGTCTCATCGTCCGCCCCCGATCGAGAGGCGGTGGGTGGTGCACATTCTCATCAGCCCTTTACCGCTCCGGCGACAAGTCCACCGGTCATTCGGCCCTGAACGATGAGGAAGAAGATGACCACCGGCAGAGCGATCAGGGTGGACCCGGCCATCACCGCTCCCCAGTTCACGGCGCCGCCCACCGACGAGGACTGGAAGGCATTGAGCCACGGCATCAGCGTGAGGTTGTAGCCCTTCATCATGAGCAGAGCCATCGTGAACTCGTTCCACGACTGGATGAACGCGAAGATCCCGGTGGCCACGAGGCCCGGCGCGAGCAGCGGGAACGTGACCTTCCAAAAGGCCTGAGACTTGGTGCAGCCGTCGATCATGGCTGCCTCTTCGAGGTCGGCGGGAACTCCCGCGACGAACCCGCGCAGGGTCCAAATCGTGAAGGGGATCACGGCGGCGGTGTACACGATTCCGAGCCCCAGCAGCGTGACGATGAGGACGCCGACGGTGACGGTCACGGTGGTGCCCAGCGCGTGCGGGAAGTCGGTCTGGCCCGGGGCAGCCTCCCGTGTCCACGCCGTGATGTAGTTCTCGAGGGTGAAGTCCAGTGGCACGAAGCTCGGGTCGCGGCTGATGATCTCGTTCGTCGGGGTGAACGACATGTTCACCATCCAGTAGACGGGGAACACCGACATCACGAACACGACAGCTGCCGCGATGTTCAGCAGGGTACGCGTCACGACCTTGCGCGGGCTCGGTCGGCGCGCTCCCTCGAGCCGCGGGGAACGCGTACCGCGAGGACGGCCGCGGGGCTCGTCGTCGATGCCGATAGTGCCGAGTTGGGTGGCGGGGGTGACCTGAGTACTCACAGCTCCTCCTCCTTGAGCGTCGTGCGTACGTATCCCCACGAGAGGACAAGCAGCAGGATGACCATCACGACACCGATCGCCGCGGTGGCGCCGAACTCACCGACCCCCTGCCGGAACAGGTAGGTGCCGAGCACGTTCGTCTCGGAGGCCAGTCCCCCGCGGCTTTGCAGCGCATACACCTGCGTGAAGATCCGGAGGTTCCAGATGATCTGCAGCACGAGCACAACGGTGAGAACGCTGCGCAGGTAGGGGAAGACGATGAGCCGGAACCGTGACCAGCCGGTCGCGCCGTCCAGCGATGCCGCCTCGAGCACCTCATCCGGAACCTGACCGAGGGCGGCGTAGGTGGTGAACGCCACGAACGGCACCGACTGCCACACGATGATGATCGTGAGAACCATGAAGAACGACCAGGGGTTCAGCAGCCACGAGTGGTTTGTCCAGTTCTCGGTGCCGGTGAGGGTGTTGAGCATGGAGTTGACCAGGCCGTACTCGGTGTCGAAGATCCATCCCCACACGACTGTCGCCGTGAGGGGTGGCATCGCCCACGCGACCAGCAGACCGATCGACACGACGATCCGCCATGCGCGGCTCAGCCGCACCATGAGGACCGCGACGAGGATGCCGAGACTGAGGTTCAGCACCGTGAGCACGATCATGATCCCGAGGCTGCGCATGAGCACGGCCGGGAAGTCGGACTTCGTGAACAGGTCGACGTAGTTCTCAAACCCGACGAAGGTCGGCCAGGTGCCCTGAACCTTGTTCTTGACGGTGTAGTCAGTGAAGGACTGCACGACCATCAGGACCGCGGGGTAGACGGTCATCACCCCGATGACGATCAGGGCCGGCGTCAGCAGGCCCCAGGCGTTCCGGGCCTCGCGGCGGTTCCTGCGCTTGACGCGGTCGGCGATCAGGTTCGGCGGAGGCGGCGAATCGGAAGCCGTCGATGCGGCGAGAGTGGTGGTCACGGCGATCCCTCCTTTCTGCGGCGGATGGCGGGTACGACGAACGACGGCATGCGTCGATCATCACGGACGGATGGTCCGATCACTCGGTTCGGTGCACGACCGGGAAACTCATGCATCGGACGGAGCCATCGGGCACGTGGTCGGGGTGCCGCCGCGCGGGGAGGCCCGCGCGGCGGCATCCGTCGATCACTGGTTGAGGATGGCCTCGATCTGCTCGTCGAGCGCGGTGGCTACAGCCTCGACGTCCTCGCCCTGAGCGATGCGCACCAGAGCGTCAGGGATGATCTGGGCAGCCTCGACCTCGGCCCAGTTCGGGCTAGCCGGCGTCCCCTTCGAGTTGGCAAGAGCCGCAGCCTGGGCCTGGGCGATCGGGGTGTCCGGCAGAGCGGAGGCGGCCGAGATGATTCCGGGCGTGAGGCCCTGCTCAGCGAGAAGCTTCTGGTAGTCCTCGGAGAGCATGATCTCGAGGGCTGCCTTTGCCTTCGTCGGCGCGGCGCTCTTCGTGGCGACGGCTACGTTGGATCCGCCCGCGAAGATCGGGGCGGTCTCGCCGGCTTCGAGGCCCGGCAGCGCGAACGCGCCGAGGTCGGCTGCATAGGTGTCGGGGCACCCTTCGGAGTTCTGCCCGGCGTCCTCATCGGCCCACGGCCACGCACCCGTCAGGTTTCCGGCGGCCCATGCGGGGCTTGAAATGAACCCGGCCTCGCCGTTGCAGAAGGCAATGTTTGCCATCAGCTCGTTGCCGTCGGCCGGCGCGACAGTGGCGTCCTGATACACCGTCTGCAGGAGGTTGAGACCCTCGAGGCTCTCGGGGCTCGAGAACTGTGCGTCCCACGTGTCGCCGTCCTGAACGGCGATCTCGCCGCCGAAGGCCCAGATATAGGGAAGCGCGTTGTACCAGTCCTTGCCGGGTGCGTAGATGCCCGAGACCGTGTCGGTGGTCATCGCGACGCCCTCGGCAACGTACTCATCGAGGGTCGCGGGGACCTCGTCGACCATCATCGGGCTGTAGAAGACGATCCGGCCGCCCGCGTAGTAGGGCGCGGCGTAGAGCGATCCCTCGTACGTGCCAGCCTCGACGAGTCCGGGCAGCAGGTCCGAACCGCCGAGCTGGTCCTGAATGTCGGAGATGTCCAGGAACAGGCCGGCATCCGCGAAGCCCAGTGCCTGCGTGTTGCCAACCTCGACGACATCCGGAGAGTCGTTCGACGACAGTGCGGCGGTGTACGTGTCCGACACGTCAGCCCACGTCTTCTCTTCGATCGTGAGCGTCCAGCCCTCGTTCTCGGACTCGAAGGTCTGCTTTAGGTAGTCACGAGCGGTCTGGGGCGTGTCGGCGCCGACGAGCCACACCGTGATGTCGCCCGTTTCGGGCTCCGCGGGGGCACCGCCGGCACAGCCGGCCAGCACGAGCGCCGAGGCGCCCGCGAGGGCGACGGCTCCGAGCGTCTTCTTCATGGTGTCTTCCTTCGTGTTTCTCTGGTGTTCGGAAGAGGTCGGGCGACCTATCCGGTGGGGGGAATGGTTGGGGCGGCGGTTACGACACCCCGAGCTGGCCTGACAGGACCATGACGGCAGCTCCGCGCAGAACGATGTCCTGGCCTTGCGCCGTCATCCGAACGCGCACGCCGTCATGGAACCGGGCTAGCGTGCGAGTGCGGATCGTCTCGACCGTTGCCTCTGCGAGAGGACCGGCGAGAAGTTCATCGGGACCCGAGAGCACGATCTCGGAGACATCGAGCGCACCGACGATGGGCGCGAGCGCGATGCCCAGGCGTTCACCGGCGTCGCGCAGCTGCTGCTCACGGTCTGCGGGAGTCTCGGCATCCGCCATGCGAGCCGTCAAGGCGGGCACCGACAGCCACGCCTCGAGGCATCCGACTTTGCCGCACGCGCACTGTGGGCCGCCGTCGGTGCCCACGGTGACGTGTCCGATCTCGCCCGCCGCGAAGTGCGCACCGCGCATGGGCTGACCGGCCGATACCAGTCCCGACCCGACGCCGCGTCCGACCTTCACGAGCACGACGTCGTCGCGCGCACCACCGAAGGTGTATTCGGCTAGAACGGCGGCGTTCGCGTCGTTTGCCACGAGCACCGGCAGCCCGAGGGCATCCTCGAGGATGCTGCGCAGCGGCAGCTGCGTCCAGCCGAGGCCGGGAGCGCTGAGCACGACACCGTCGTTGTCGACGACGCCGGGAGAGCCGACACCGATTCCGAGGACCGGGGCGTGGGCATCGGCGACCAGGTGCCGTGCCAGCTCGATCACCGCATCCCGGGCATCTTCTGCCCCGCGCGGTGCCGCAATCTCGTGGCGGGCGACGATATCGCCGTCGAGGGTGAGGATCGCGCCGAGGAACGTGTCGGGGCCGGAGAGATCCATGCCGAGGATTCGGTGGCCCGCACGATCGAGGTCGACAACCATCGCGGGCTTGCCCGGACCCGACGCTTCGCGAACGCCGAGCTCAGCAACCAGGCCGTCACCGATGAGCTCGGCGACGAGGTCGGAGATTGTGACGCGTGTCAGCCCCGTCTCCCGGGAAAGGTCAGCCCGACTCATGGCGCCGTCATGGAAGAGCGTCTGGAGAACGAGGGAGCGATTGTGGGCACGGGCGTGCTCGGGCAGCACCTTTGCCCGGCGAAGACTGCGGCGCTGCACCGTGTCCGAAGCGACAGCTGCGGCATCCGTGGACGCCGTGGCCTGGGCGCCACGAGCCATGAGGGTGTGCGCGGGCCCCGTGGAAGAGCCGCGCTGCACTTCCGATGCAGTCATGTTTGTTAGTAGACCTTACGAACAAAAGAACTGCAAGAGCGTGACCGAATTTGGACGGACAGTTTACAAAACCGTTACATGCGCTTGGGGCGCGGCGACCGGATGAATGCGGTGTCACATCGTCGCCGTGCGCAGGTCGGATCCATCGTCGACCGGGCAGGAGCCGTAACATGCCAAGGGCGCTCGTGCACCGCCCGGAAAGGAAGCAGCGTGCCCTACTTCGACCTCTCCCCCGCTGAGCTCGAGGCCTATGTCCCGCAGATCAACGAACCCACAGACTTCGACGCCTTCTGGGCCATCACGCTCGAGGAATCCCGCGTCGCGGGCTGGGAGCCGCGACTGACTCCTGTCGACTCGGCGCTGCGGTCGGTCGACGTGTTCGATGTGTCGTTCGCGGGTTTCGGCGGCGACCCGATCAAGGCCTGGCTGCTGGTACCCGCCGGCGCAACCGCCCCGCTTCCCGCGGTGGTCGAGTACATCGGATACGGCGGCGGACGGGGCCTCCCCTCCGAGCGGCTTGCGTGGTCGGCGGCCGGCTACGCGCACCTCATCATGGACACGCGCGGCCAGGGCTCGACGTGGGGCACTGGCGGCGAGACTCCCGACCCGCACGGCACCGGCGCCGCAACCAACGGATACATGACCCGCGGAATAGATGACCCGGCCGACTACTACTACCGCCGGGTTTTCACGGATGCCGTCCGTGCGGTTGACGCCATCCGCATGCTTCCCCAGGTCGACGCGGATCGCGTTGCCGTCACCGGCGGCAGCCAAGGTGGTGGTATCGCCCTCGCTGCCGGCGCACTGTCGGAAAGACTCGTCGCCGTCATGCCCGACGTGCCGTTCCTCTGCCACTTCTCCCGGGCCGTCGGGCTGACCGACCGCGACCCCTACCAGGAACTCGTGCGGTACCTCAGCGTGCACCGGGACGCCCGGGAGCACACCTTCAGGACGCTCAGCTACTTCGATGGCGTCTCGATGGCGCGCCGCGCTACCGCTCCGGGGCTCTTCTCGGTCGCGCTCATGGACTTCACCTGCCCGCCCTCGACCGTGTATGCCGCGTTCAACAACTACGCCGGGCCCTCCAAGCGGATCGTCGCCTACGAGTTCAACGATCACGAAGGAGGCGGCGCTCTCCAGTGGAACCAGCAGGTCGCGTTCCTCGCGGAGCTGGGGATCCAGTGAACGCTCGGATACCTGCCGTCGTCGCGATCGACGCCGGCCAGACTGGCATGAAGGTGCGCGTGCGCACGGATGCCTCGGTCGGTGAGGCTCTGCTGCCGGGCGTTCGCACCGACCAGCCGGTGCTCCCGCAGATCGGTCTGGCGGCGCGACAGATCGCGGACGAGTTCGACCTCGACATCCGTCACCTCGCGGCGGGAGTTTCGGGCCTTACCGACGGCGAAACGACTCCGGCTGCTGTCGCGGCGCTGGTGCGCAGCGCCGGGGCCGCACACGCCGTCGTCGCGCATGATGCGACGACCTCCTACCTCGGCGCCCGCGGCACCGCGCACGGTGCCGTTGTCGCGGCGGGAACGGGGGTCGTGACTCTCGGTGTCGGCCCCGGCGGCGCCGCGCGCGTCGACGGCTGGGGCTACCTCATGGGAGACGCCGGCAGCGGCTTTTGGCTCGGACGCGAAGCGCTGGTCGCCGCGATGCGCGACCACGATGGTCGAGGCACAGCGACGGCGCTCACGGATGCCGTCCGCGGGCGTTGGCCAGATCTCGAGCAGGCCTACATCGATCTGCAGGCAGACCCCGCCCGGGTGAGCATCGTCGCCTCCTTCGCGGCCGAGGTCGCACAGGCAGGCGCGGACGGGGATGCGGTGGCTCTCGACATCCTGCGCCGTGCCGGGGACCTGCTGGCAGAGAGCGCGCTCACGGCGCTGCGTCGCGTCGACGCCGAACCGGCGGTGTGCGCGATCGGCGGGGTCTTCCGTTCCGAGGCGCTGCGCGAGGAGTTCACGCGGGCGCTGGTGAATGGGCGACCGGATGCGCGGATCGTGGAGCCCGCCGGGATCGGCATCGACGGCGTCGAGGCCCTCATCGACCTGCCCGCCGATCACCCGCTCGCCCCCCTCACCTGGTCGGCCCGCGCCTAGCCCGGGCACGCCCGGAAACGACGTCGGGCCGCCCCGCAGAAGCGGAGCCGCCCGAGTCAGAGTGGATCAGCGCAGCGCGTCGATGACGGCGTTGAAGGTCGCCGAGGGTCGCATGACCTCGTTGACCAGTTCGCCGTTCGGGCGGTAGTAGCCACCGATTTCGACCGGTGACCCCTGCGCACCGTTGAGCTCCGCGACGATCGTCGCTTCCTCGGCCGAGAGCTTCTCAGCCACCGGCGCGAAGATCGCCGCGAGATCAGCGTCCTCGGTCTGCTTCGCCAGCTCCTGCACCCAGTAGAGGGCGAGGTAGAAGTGGCTGCCGCGGTTGTCGATCGTGCCGAGCGCGCGCCCCGGGGACTTGTCGTTCTCGAGGAAGGTGCCCGTGGCAGCATCCAGCGTGTCGGCGAGGACCTTGGCCCGGGCGTTGCCCGTGGTCTCGGCAAGATGCTCGAGGGATGCCGCGAGCGCGAAGAACTCGCCGAGCGAGTCCCAGCGCAGGTAGTTCTCGCTCAACAGCTGCTGCACGTGCTTCGGGGCAGACCCGCCGGCGCCGGTCTCGAACAGTCCGCCGCCCGCGAGCAGCGGCACGATCGAGAGCATCTTGGCGCTCGTGCCGACCTCGAGGATCGGGAAGAGGTCGGTGAGGTAGTCGCGCAGCACGTTGCCGGTGACCGAGATGGTGTCCAGGCCATGGCGCATGCGCGCAAGCGTGTAGCGGGTGGCTTCCTCGGGCGAGAGGATGCTGATCTGCACGCCCTTGGTATCGAGCAGCGCGAGCCCCTGGTGCACCTTGGCAATCAGCTGCGCGTCGTGCGAGCGGTTCACGTCGAGCCAGAACACCGCGGGAACCCCGGTTGCCCGGGCACGGGTCACGGCGAGCTTGACCCAGTCCATGACCGCGATGTGCTTGGTCTGCGTCGCGCGCCAGATATCGCCGGCACCGACTTCGTGCTCAAGGAGCACCTCACCCGACGAGTCGAGCACCTGAACGACGCCGGGAGCGGCGATCTCGAACGTCTTGTCGTGGCTGCCGTACTCTTCGGCGGCCTGCGCCATGAGGCCGACATTGGGGACCGTGCCGATCGTCGTGGGATCGAGCGGCCCGTTCGCGATGACGTCGTCGATAACGGCCTGGTAGACGCCGGCGTAGGAGGAGTCCGGGATCACGGCGAGCGTGTCATCCTCACCACCGTCGACTCCCCAGAGCTTGCCGCCGTTGCGGACCAGGGCAGGCATGGATGCATCGACGATGACGTCCGAGGGGACGTGCAGGTTCGTGATGCCCTTGTCGGAGTTCACATATGACAGGCGCGGCCCACGCTCCAGGTCGGCGTCGATCGCGGCGGCGATCTCGTCACCGCCCTCCACCGACGGCAGCCCCGCAAGGATCGATCCGAGTCCGTTGTTCGGTGTGAGGCCCGCTGCCGCGAGCTGGTCACCGTAGCGCTCGAAGACATCGGCGAAGTACGTCTTCACGACGTGACCGAAGATGATCGGGTCGCTGACCTTCATCATCGTGGCCTTCAGGTGCACCGAGTACAGCACGTCAGCCGCAGATGCCTCGGCCAGCGTCTCGGCGAGGAACGCGTCGAGGGCGGATGCCGACAGGAATGTGGCGTCGATGATCTCGCGCGGCAGGACCTTCAGGCCCTCCTTGAGCACCGTGACCGTGCCGTCGGTGCCGACGTGACGGATGGAGAGCACGTCGTCGTGCGCTGCGACCCATGACTTCTCGTTGCTCTTGAAGTCGTCGTGACCCATCGTCGCTACCCGAGTCTTCGAGCCCTCGGGGAAGGGCTTGTTGCGGTGCGGGTGCTTGCGCGCATAGTTCTTGACCGACAGGGGCGCCCGGCGGTCACTGTTGCCCTCGCGCAGGACGGGGTTCACGGCCGACCCCTTGATGCGGTCGTACCGCGCGCGGATGTCCTTCTGCTCGATCGTCTGCGGCTCGTCCGGGTAGTCGGGGATGTCGTAGCCCTGCGACTGCAGCTCGGCGATGGCCGCCTTCAACTGCGGAATGGATGCCGAGATGTTCGGCAGCTTGATGATGTTCGCCTCGGGAAGGGTGGCCAGTCCGCCGAGCTCGGCGAGGGCATCACCGACCGCCTGCTCGGGCGTGAGCTGCTGCGGAAAGGCGGCAAGGATGCGGCCCGCGAGAGAGATGTCGCGCGTCTCGACATCCACGCCGGCCTGATGCGTGATCGCCTGCACGATAGGGAGGAAGGAAGCTGTGGCCAGGGCCGGCGCTTCATCGGTGTACGTGTAGATGATCGTGGATTCGCTCACTCGCCTGATCTTTCCGCTCGGGGGCCGCGCACGAGCCTACCGCACCGACCCAACTATCTCGATATCAAGATAAATTCCCCAGAGGACAATGCCTCGGGATGCTGAACCGCGGCATCCCGGCTAGCCTGTGTGACATGGCCGAACTGCGACTTGCTGAACTGTCCGCCGCCACGGTGGAAGCTGTCAACAATATGTCGCTCAAGCCCGGGCAGGCGGAGTTCCTCGCCCCCGAGAGCTACGAAGTGGCGGCAGGCGATGTCGATCCGCAGACGATGTGGCAGCGCGTCGTCCTCGACGGGGATGACGTGGTCGGGTTCATCAGCGCGAACTTCGACGCCGACAGCGTGTCGGAGTACTTCCGGTCGGTGCTGTGGCGGATCAACGTTGACGCCGACGACCAGGGGCGGGGAATCGGCCGATTCGCCGTCGAAAGCCTGCTCGCCGAGGCACGCGAGCACGGTGTCGATCACGTGAACGTCATCTACGGTGCGGGCCAAGAGGGCCCGCAGGCATTCTTCGAGCGTGTGGGCTTCACACCGGTCGGAGAAACCGAGTACGGTGAGGTTATCGCCGAGATCCGGCTCTGATCCGGCGAGTCCCACCCTTAGTTTCCAGCCCCCATCCGAGGGGCTTGTCGGCTGGCGGCGGGGCCTCGGATTCCCCTCCCCCACCGAGGCCCCGTCGCCTTTTTCGACGGCTCCCGATTCGCTGCGACGGCGGTTCGCGACGGCCTCGCACTCAGTACTCGAGCGCGCGCTCCGGGTGGATGCCCGCAAGGACTCCCAAGACCCGCCGCGCGTCGCGTTCGACCGTGGCCGAGCGCCGTTCGGGCAGCAGGCGCGCACCGACGATGACGACGTGCCGACCGCGCAGGATCCAGAACGACACTCTCGCGGTCTCGGCATCTTCCACGATCACCGAGCGCAACTCGTCTCGGCGTCGAGTCAGCTTGGCGATATCGGGGCGCACCTGGTGCACGTCGGGCAGATCCCGCGCGCGAAGGGCGATGGTCACGCCGTCCGATGAGACGATCTTCCACATCGGCCCCGCCGCCCGCGGGCGCATCGCCTTCGCTGTCGAGAACTCGATGTCCTCTTGCGGCAAGAGAGCCAGCGCGGCGCGTCGTACCGCGACGCGGCCGATGTACTCCGAACTGGACGGTGCGACGACCTCGACCCGCTGTGGCAGTTCCGAGAGCTCATCGGCCAGATCGAGGGGATGGGGCATCCGAATGCTCATGGCGTATCTCCCGTCGGTGTCGGGGAAGGCTGTGCCGGGGTGGGCGTCGGTGTTGCAGTGCTGCGGGGTTGCGTGCGCAGCGCGACCTCGGTTCCCACCGCGACGCCGACGCCGGATGCCGGCCGGGTGGTCACGATGACGGCATCGGGCGCCGCGTCGCCGCTGGAGACCGAGAAGCCCGCGGCCTCGAGGCGACTGCGGCCAGCCGTCACATCGAGTCCGGCGACATCGGGGACGGCGTTGTAGCCGCTGGCGACGGTGACCGCCACCGACGCCCCGGGCTCGAGCAGCTGACCGGCCGCCGGGTCGTGCCGCAGCACCGTCTCGGCCGCCCACGGCGAGTCGACGCGCGTCACCTCGCCGAGCGTCAGTCCCGCGGCACGCAGCGCCGCCTCGGCGTCGGCGAGAAAGCCCGACAGCTGCGGCACCGACACGGCCTGGACCGTGGTTGACGGCGAGGCCTGCGGGGCGACGGGCTCGGGCACGAGACTCGGTTCACCGGTCGGTGTCGCCTGGGTCGTCGGCACCGGCTCGGCTTCGGGAGGAGCACTCGTCGCTCCCGCGAGACTTGCCCACACCCCCGCGGTCGCCACGACGACGATCGCCCCGATGACCGCGAGAAAGCCCGGCGACGCGCTGGGCCGGTCGGGTGCGAGCGGCTCGGGCGGCGGCGCTGGCACCCCGTACCCGCCGCGGGCGGGCGAGAGCACGCGGGTCACGCTCGTACGCTCGGACGCCACCAGGGCGGGGCTTATCGGGTGCTCGGATGCCTCGGCCGAGGCATCCGTGTCGGGGAGCGCGTGCTCGAGGGTCAGGAGCGCTGCCTCGACCGCTTCGCGGAACTGTGTCGCGTCTCGAAAGCGGCGCGCCGGGGTCTTGGTGAGAGCGTGGGTGATGATCCGATCAAACGGTCGGGCGGCCGGAACGAGCGCGGAGGGCGCCGGTGGCGGGGCCGCCACGTGCGCTTCGAGAACCTCCGCGCTCGTGCGACGCGGGAAGGGGGGCCGGCCCGTCAGCGCGAAGTAGAGGACCGCGCCCACTTGGTACAGATCGCTCGGGGTCCTCACGGGAAGCCCGCGGGCCTGCTCGGGCGACATGTAGTTGGCGTTGCCGATGATTCCGCCGCCCTCCGCGGCGGCCAGCAACACGTCGGAACCGACGGTCGTGCGACCGGATGCATCGGCGAGCCCGAAGTCCAGGAGCCGCACCGACCCCGGGTCGACCGGGCCGTCGCTGGCGGGGAACACCAGGTTCTGCGGAGAGATGTCGCGGTGCACGAGACCGGCGGCGTGTGCCACCGCGAGACCTGACAGAATCCCCTCCGCCAGGGCTGCGGTCTGGGCCGTGCTCAACGGTCCGGACTGGAGCACATGGTCACGCAGGGTGGGACCTGCCACGAGGTCCATCGCGATCCACGGCATCAGAACCCCGGCAGCGTCGTGCAGGCCCGCCCCGCGCACCGTGACGAGGTTGTAGTGATGCAGCCCCGCCGCGCGCTCGGCTTCGCGCAGGAACGCCACCCGTTGCGCTTGGTCAGCGCACAGATGCGGATGCAGCATCTTGAGTGCCACCCACTCGGGTTCGCCTACCGCAGCCTGCAGGTCGCGCGCGGCGTACACGGATGCCGAGCCGCCCACCCCGAGCAGCTCGCCGAGCGCGTAGCGCCCGCCGATCAGCTCTCCCGAGGTGTGCCCGCCCATCGCTCTTACCCGAAGCGACCGTTCACGTAGTCGTAGGTGCGCTCGTCCTGGGGCTCCGAGAACATGGCTTCGGTGTCGCCGTATTCGACGATCTGACCGGGGGTGCCCTGCGAGGCGAGGAAGAACGCGCACTGCTGCGATACACGCTGGGCCTGCTGCATGTTGTGGGTGACGATGACGATCGTCACCTCTTTCTGCAGCTCCATCATGGTCTCTTCGATGACGCGGGTGGAGGTGGGGTCCAGGGCCGAACACGGCTCGTCCATGAGGAGAACCTTGGGGGTGACCGCGAGGGACCGGGCGATGCACAGGCGCTGCTGCTGGCCACCCGAGAGGCCGCCGCCGGGCTGGCGCAGACGGTCCTTTACCTCACGCCAGAGGCCCGCGGCGGTCAGTGACCGCTCAACGATCTCGTCCTTCTGGTCGCGGTGCACGCGCACGCCGGTGAGCTTCAGGCCCGACACGACGTTGTCGTAGATCGACATCGCCGGGAACGGGTTGGGCTTTTGAAACACCATCCCGATGTGCTTGCGGGCGTCCTGCAGCTTCTTGTTGCGGTCGTAGATGTCGTCGCCGTCCAGGCGCACTTCGCCGGCGAGGGATGCCGAGGGCACGAGCTCGTGCATCCGGTTGAGGATGCGCAGGAACGTCGACTTACCGCATCCGGAGGGCCCGATGAGCGCGGTGACCTGCCCTGCGGGCATCGTGAGCGAGACCCGCTCGAGCACCTTGTGGGTGCCGAACCAGGCAGAGATCTGGTCGGCTTCGAGAGTGGAGAGCTCGCGGGGCGGATGCGGCGCGGCCAGCGCGTCGGCGATCTCGGTGTCGGCGTCAGCGACTGTTTCGGGCGCCGGCTCGGGAAGAGTCGGCGGGGTGCGCGTCTCGCCGGGCGCGATGACGGCGGTCGCGGTGTCATCGGGTGAGGTGCGGTTCATGGATGCGGCATCCGTCGTGATCGCGTCGTGGATCGGCATCCGCGCAGCAGTCAACTCCGCGGACTCGACGAGGGACGAGTGCACCTCGGTGATGTCGTCGGGGGCGGTCGGTTCAGTCGTCATAGTCATCCTTCGTCGGGGGCGTCACAGCAGGTTCGGGAGGGCAT
Source organism: Microbacterium sp. UBA1097 (assembly GCF_002313585.1). Lineage (NCBI taxonomy): Bacteria > Bacillati > Actinomycetota > Actinomycetes > Micrococcales > Microbacteriaceae > Microbacterium > Microbacterium sp. UBA1097. The sequence goes on from NZ_DCBW01000013.1 coordinate 50,259, forward strand.
TCATCACGATGTCGGCAGTGACGACACCGAGGGCGACGAGCACGGGAACGCCGACGAGCCAGGCGTGCCAGCGGCCCCAGCGGGTCCACAACCACCACATGCCGATTCCGGCGGCGGTGAAGAAGACGAACGCGAAGAAGGCGGCGAACCAGGCACTCGGGTCCTGGCCCATGGCCCGCTCTGCAGGCGGCAGCGCCGCGTAGCCCATGACCCGGCTCGGGTTCTGCTGCCTCTTCGAGACCAGTTCAGCGTCGACGTGCAGCACGCCGGAGGGGAAGAGGGCTAGTCCGTCGGCGGTCTGCAGTTCGAGGCGGCCTTTGTTCGCCGCGAGGTCGGGCGGCATCGGGTCACCCGCACGGCGCAGGCCGAAGACCCGGTAGGTGTTGACGCCCTGTCCGGTGGTGATCGTGATCTCGTCGCCCGGCGCGAGCCGGTACAACTGCGAGAACGGTCCGCCGTACGTGGTCTGGCGACCGAGGATGACCGCGAGCCCTGCCTGGCCGGGCATGACGCTGTCGCGCCGGTGCCCGATACCGGAGCGCAACACCTCGCCCGATGAGCCTTCGAGCACGACCTCGCTCAGTCCGATCGCGGGGGCTTCCAACAGGGCGACCGGAGTTCCCAGTTCGACCATCTCGTCTTCGCTCACCAGCTGCCCGACCGGGGTCTCCGCCTTGGCGAGCGAGGTGCGCAAGTCACCGTAGGCGATCGTCTGCGCGCGGTAGTGCTGAAAGGCCGAGAACGCGGCGACGTGCGCGACGAACGCGAGCAGCAGCAGGGATGCCGTGAGGATCATGGCTCCCGCCCACCACCGTCCGTCGCGCGGGGCGAGCGGGCGCGGCGGTGGGGGCAGCCGCGGGCGGCGAGGTTTGCGCGGCGGCTTGGGTGGTTTGGGTGGCGCCGGCTCGATATGCACGGGGGCCACGACGTCGGATGCCTCGGGCGGCGCCTGTTCGGTGATCGTCATGCGGCGCTCGCCTCGGGGGCGGGGGCGCGCATCGTGCGGATGAGCCACCAGGTGCCAAAGGCGGCGAGGACCGCAAGGAGTGCTCCCCCGATCCACCACGCCCACACCGGCACGCCCTGCACATCGGGGGCGGCGGCGGTTGCGGCGCTGGCGACGACGATGCTCGCTGAGGCAACCTTCTTCGACTCCCACCCGGTCAGCTGCACGGTGTGGGCCCCGGCGGGCAGATCGCTGGGCAACTGGAACGACTGCGTCAGGGTCCCCGCCGCATCGGCGGGGAAGTTGCCGATCAGCACCGGGTCGGAATACAGCACGAGCTGCACCTTCTCGTTGGGGGTGAACCCCGAGAAGCTGACGGTGATCGTGTCGCCCGCGTTGTAGGCGGTCTTGTCGACGCTTGCTTGCTCGGCCGTGGTCGAGGGGCTCTTACCGATCGCCGGTTCAGTCGGGCCGGTTGCGACTTGCTGCGCGGCAGACTGCGCCGACCCGCTTGAGCCAGAGCTGGCGGAGCCCCGCGCTGTTGTCCCACCGGTGGTGGTTGTGCCACCGGGACCGCCAGACGGCCCATCACTCGGCGAGGGTCCGGAGGCGGTGGTGCGGAAGTGGAAAGCAGGCTCGATATGTTGCTGTCCCCCTGCGCTCTCACGCACAGCCGAGAGCGTGAACTCGCCCGCCTCCGTCTCGAGGAGCACAACAGCCAGGCACAACGTTCCCAAGCTCTCGCCGGCAGCGACCTCCACCGGGTCACCGATCGTCGCGCCGGCGGTCGCGCTGAAAGGCACCGACGTGGAGAGGAATCCCGTCCAGGTGCCGACCAAGGCGTCGGCGTTCTGGAACCCCCAGCACACCGCGAACGCGTCACCGGCCGTCAGCGTGGGAGCTTCCGTCGTGCTGAGAACAGTGCCGTCATCTCGTATCGCGGCCACGGCGTCCGCCTGGAGCACCGACGTCGGTGTTGCAGTCGGCACAGTCACGCTGACGGTGGCCGCGCCGCTCGGCGCGGGTGTCGGTTCGGCGGCAACGGCTGGGGTGAGCGGCACCGCGAGGCCGGCGACGACGAGGGTAGCGCCGGCGGCGAGCAGCCGGAGCGAGGGGATGCGGGTCATCGGACCGCCTCCTTTTCCTGGGATCTGTAAAGCGAAATACCTGGGATTTGTAAAGTAGAAACCCCGGGATCTGTAAAGTAGCGAGCGTGGACACTTACCGGAGGCGAATCGTCGACGACGAACTCGACGCCGTGTTCCCCGCCCTCGCGGCGATAAGCCTGGATGGGCCGAAGGGTGTGGGGAAGACTGCGACGGGGAGTCGGCGCGCGGCGACAGTCCTGCCGGTCGACCGCGCCGATGTCGCCGAACGGCTGGCCGCCGACGCGAACCTTCTCACTCGCGCGGCCAAGCCCGTCCTTCTCGACGAGTGGCAGCGGGTGCCCGAAACATGGGATCTCGTACGCCGTGCCGTCGACCGCGACCGCAGCGGGGGCCAGTTCCTGCTGGCGGGCAGCGCCGCCCCGGTGGTCGCTCCCGTCCACTCGGGAGCGGGCCGAATCGTGAGCTTGCGAATGCGACCACTCTCGATCGCGGAGCGAACGGGCGACCGGCCGCCCATCTCGCTGTCGGCACTGCTCACCGGCACCGGCGAGATCGCGGGCGAAACCGGATGGCAGCTGCCGGATTACGTCCGCGAGATCGTGGCCTCGGGGTTCCCGGGGATCCGTGACCTGCCCGATCGGGCGAGACGGCTCGCGCTCGACGGGTACCTGGCGCGAATCGTGGAACGCGACATGGTCGAGCAGGGCTTTCGTGTACGCGCTCCCGCGTCGCTGCGTGCGTGGATGCGTGCGTACGCGTCGGCGACGAGCTCCACCGCCAGTTATACGACGATCCTCGACGCTGCGACAGTCGGCGAGTCCGACAAGCCCAGTCGTCCGACGACGGTTGCCTACCGTGATGTGCTCAGCCAGCTCTGGCTGCTCGATCCGGTGGAGGCCTGGCGTCCGCTCGGCGCAGACCTTGGTCGACTGTCCTCCGCACCGAAACATCACCTCGCCGATCCCGCTCTCGCAGCACGGCTGATGGACCTCGACGAGGCCGCCCTGCTCGAGGTGCGAGAGCGCGCGATGATCGGCCCCCAACACGGTGCTGCGCTGGGTCGCCTCTTCGAGGGGCTCGTGACCCTCAGCGTCCAGACCTACGCGCAAGCGGCGGAGGCTCGCCTTTTTCACCTGCGCACTCAGGATGGCGCGCACGAAGTGGATCTCGTGCTCGAGAGCCGTGGCCGCGTCGTCGCCATCGAGGTGAAGCTGGCAGCGTCGGTGGATGATCGTGACGTGCGCCACCTGGTGTGGCTCAGAGACCGGCTCGGAGATCGCCTTGCCGACGCGCTGGTTCTCACGACCGGACCAGCGGCGTACCGGCGTCGCGATGGCGTCGGCGTCGTCCCACTCGCCCTGCTCGGGCCGTAACGCCCTCATCTGACGGGCTCGCTCTCGTCGCGCGCTTCGGCGCGGATGTGGTCGGCGTAGGCGGCGAGGTCCTCGGCGAGACGCTGCCGGGAGCGGCGACGGAGCACCACGATCAGCACGATGGCGCCCGCGATGACGGCGAGGATGAGCAGCAACATCCACGGGATGGCCCAAGTGATCGCCGAGCTCGAGACCGCCGCAGGCAGCGGGTCGGTGTCTGCGAGGCTGTCACCGGGAAGGGGCGTCACCGTGATGTCGGCGAACAGCAGCAGCAGCGGCGCGACACCGGCGACCTGTGCGGTCACGTGCGCGGTGCCGCCGGGCACGATGTTGCGCACGGGGTCGAGCTGGACGGTGCCGAAGTCGATGCCGAACGGCCCGGTCAGGTGCACTGCCGGTTGCGCCGACAGGCGTGTGTTGCCGGTGTTGAGGATGTCGAAGCCGACGAATCCCGTGCCCGCACCGATGGGGTTGAGAGTTCCCTCGTACCCGGCGACGGCGCCCTGGATGCCGAGCTGCGGCGTCAGCGGACCGTCGACGCGCAGGTAGATGCGCGTGCCGACACGATTCTCTTGCACCACGGAGGTGCCGCCCGATGAGGCGGGCGTCGTGTACGAGGCGACGATGCCGGCGGCATGGTCGCCGGGGGTGGCATCCTGGGGCACGACGATCGTGAAGGGGATGTTCTGGGTGGTTCCGGGATCGACGGTCACCGAAACACCGAGGGATGCGGCACAGGCCGCTTCGGCGTCGTCGTTCGTGTCGGCGCAAACGCTTGCGCCGGTGTCGATCGTCGTCCAGCTGCCGAGGTCTGTAGAGGCCTGGTCGGAACCGATGAGGGTGAACGCGGCGGTGTCGTAGTCGGTGGTTGCGTCGGCGGCGTAAACGCGGAACGTGGCAGGCACGGCCGAATCGTTGACGACACCGACCCAGTCGGTGATGGTCGTGCCGGGCGCGACCTGGTAGGTGAAGGCTGTGCGGCCGTCGGGGCCGGACGGCGTTGACGGCTGGATGCCCCACGTGATGTCGCCCTCCTCGGCACGGGCTGCCGGAGTGTCGAGGGCGACGGCAGACGCGAGCAGGAGGGCGGCGATCGCGAGCAGGCCGGTCACGGCGCGGGTCGGGTGTGCGCGGGCGGTCATTGTTCTCCGGTGTGGGATCAGGCTGTTCATGCAGGAGCGGGTGGCCCGTCGCGCCCCCGAGCGCGACGGGCCACCCCAGGGAGGGATGCTCAGATGAGCGTCAGGGTGAGGGTTGCGGTGTAGTCACCGGCCGGGGCATCTGCCGGAGTGTTGAGCGTGATCGTCGCTCCGACCGACGTGGTGACGTTGGCCGTCGCAGAGCCCGTGCCGGTGGCCAGGGCCTTGTCGGATGACAGGCCGCCGCTGACGCCGGCGACGACCTCAGCGCCCGCCGTGCCGTTACCGTCGCCAACCTTCGCGGGCTTCCACCCGACGTTGCTGGCCGCGATCTGGTTCGAGCCGCTGGTGAGCGTGCTGATGCGCCCGTTGAGGGTCCACGGGGTGCTCGCGCTCTGGCGGTCATCGTTCACGGTGACGGTGCCGAGCTCACCGGTTGCCGTCCACACCTCACCCGCGGTGCGGGTGGTGGGGCCGCTGAGGGTGACCGACTGAGGCTTAGCCGTCATCTTCAGTCCCGTCGGCACCGGAGTGGTAGCGGTGGGAACCGTGACGCCGACCGTCGGGGTGGCGGTGTCTTGCACCGGCACGGCCTCGGTCGTGACATCCACCGAGCCGGAGGAGGCGGTGTGGGTGGTGTCGCCGGAGTACTCAGCGGTGAACGCGTAACTGGTGCCCGCCGTCAAGCCCGACACCGCGTAGCTGGCGGTGCCGCCCGAGACCGTGACCGGGTCGCCGATCGCGGTGCCCGCCTGCTTGAACTGCACTGTACCGGTCGCCTCGCTCGGCGCAACCGTCGCGGTGAGGGTGACGCCGGTCTGGGTGACAGCCGAAGACACGAGGCTGGTCGTCGTGGCGCTGCGCGTGTCGGCGACGCTCCACGTGTTGTTGGTCTTATCGATGTTGAGCTTCACCGAGAAGTACTTCGCGTCGCCGATCGGGAGGGTCGACAGGATGGGCAGGTTCGTCGTCAGGGTGTCGCCGGGGTCGCAGGTCACGACCAGGTCCGCCGTGCCATCTCTGAACAGATTGAGAGTCGTGAAGTCGCTGAACCGCGCCGCGTAGCTGCTGGTGAGATTCAGTGGAGTTCCGTCCAACCCGTAGCCGGCGATGGTAGTGCTGCGCGGGTATGCGGGGAAGTAGTCGGCGTGCGTGCCGTCCGACCACACCAGGAAGGTTCGCGAGGATGCGCGGAAGTGTTCCGGGCACCCGGTCGTCGCGGTGAGAGCAGTCGGGTCGCCGGAGTTTGTGAGGGTTCGCGTGGCGGGTGCGGTCACCGTCAGGTCGCCGATGCGGTTCTCGGGTTTGAGCGGCTCCAACACCTCGGTGGCGCTGGCGGGCGCTGCGGCGGCGAAGCTGGCTGCCGCGAGAAGCAGTGCGGTGCCGCTCGCGACGAGGGCGCGGCGCGCACGGGTGAAACGGGTCATGCGAGTGTCCTTTCGTGCCGGGACTTTCCCGGCGGATTCGGGTAGGAGGAGGAAAGGTCTGTTGGGGCTTCGCGCCGCGGTGAGGCGGGTGGGTGGGGTGTTAGTTGGAGCGGTGGTTCTCGGCGTCACCGGCCTTGTAGAGGGTGGTGCCGATGGTCACGCCCGAGGTGCCCAGCGAACCGAAGCCGAAGTCTTCGATCACCAGGGTCGAGGTGCCCGGGCGGGTCGCGGAGTACACCGCACCCTCGACCACGGTCGTGGTCGCCGGGTCGTCGACGAACGCGAACGCCAGGTCGCTGTTGGTCGAGATCGCCGCGTGCTCGATGATGTTGAACACCGGGCGCTTGACCGGGAACGCGGTGTTCAGCACACCCGAGCTGATCGGCGCAACACCGTTGATCTCGGCCAGCTCCGCGCCGTGACGACGCTCAGTCACCGTGACACCGGCGTACGTCCCGCTGTAGTACGACGGGTTCGCAGCGACCTTCGTCTGGGCGATGTACTGCGCGATCGAGAACGGCACGATCGCGTTCGGGACATCCTCGAGCACCTTGCCGTCGTGCTCCTGCACGCTGACGGTCACGCCGCCGGAGGTGTAGGAGTCGGAGACCGCCGAACCGATGGTGCCACCGATGGTGCTGTCCCAGAACGAGCGCGTACCCGACCCGGCCTGCGGGCGGAACGGCACGATGTCAGCACCGGTACCGGGCAGACCGACCGTGTAGGTCTGGCTGTTGCTCAACGTCACCGACGCGCCGTTGCTGGCGTGGTAGATCGCCTGCAGGTCGGCAAGCGTCAGGTCGCGGGGCAGCGTGGTGTTGTCCTCGTGCACCGCGTAGGTGACCGCATCCACCGCCAACGGCACGTACGACAGCACGCCGGTCGTGCTCGGCACGCGCGGTCCGCTCGACGAACGTGCGAACTGCAAGTCGGTGTCGTCGAGGTTCGCCGACGAGGTGCCGCGCGGGTTGGTCAGCGACTGGTTGTTGATCGCCGCCTTGAGCGCGTTGTAGCCCTCGGTCGAGCCGTTCGGACGAGGGATCGACGTGCCGCCGGTGTGCGTGACGATGAAGCTCCCCTGACCGGCCGGGATCGTGGCGTCCCACGAGCCGATCAGCAGATCGTCGTTCGCGTCCACGACGACTGCCGCCAGACCGTTGACGACATCCTGAGTCGTGTCCGATCCGGTGCCGTTGAGCGCACGGTTCAGCGTGTAGGTGCCGGTCGATGGGTTGAGGGGGTCGGCCTGAGCGGCCGGAGCCACCAGCAACGCCGCCGCCGCACCGAACGCGACAGCTGCCGCGATGCCCGACTTCGTGATTTTGTTCATGATGAGTTCCTTGCTACTTTCTTGTGATGCGCTAACCCGGGTTTCCGGGTCCCGGCCCCCGACGGAGTTGCAGCTCCGTCGGGGGCTTTTTCGTTCGGATGAACGAGGGTCTGTGACGCCTCGGCCGGAGATCTGGGGGTCATGTGGGCCGCCGCCGCAGGAGGAACGGCGCAGCGATCGCGCCGACAAGACCCGCGGCGAGGGCGCCGCCCACGGCACCCTGCGCCGGCGGCGCGGCCTCGGCGGTTGCCGCGACCGAGGATGCGTCTGCGGTCGAGATCGTGGTCGCGGTCGCCGCAGTTGCCACCCCGACGGTGTTCCCTCCCGCTGCCGCGGAGGATCCCGGGGGGGTCGCTGCCGGTGGTGCGCTGGTGCCGCCGGTCGAGGGCGGAGAGGGCAGTGTCGGGTCGCGCAACTCGGCAGCAACGCTCGCACCGAGCGCCACCTGGCCGGCGGTGAGGGGAACGTACCCCGCGGGTAGCCCTCCCGCTTCGCCGGGGACATTGCCCGCGCCCCCCGCGTAGTCGATGAAGGTGGCGTAGTCCTCTCGTGCGGCCTGGTCGCCGACGCCGGCGGTCACATCGAACGCGCCGTAGACGGTCAGCGCGAGCGGGTACGCGCCCGACGGGACCTCGGCGGGATCGACCTGCGGCACGTTTGCGGCGCCCACCGTCTGCGCCGCAACGGCGCGGGCGACGGCTGTCTCAGTGGCGGGTACGAACTCGCGCGCCGAGGCCACCGTGGACCGGTCAGTCGTGTCATCGAGGGGCAGTGCGAGCTCGGCGGTCGCGAGTTGGTAGCGGTCTGCCCCGCTCGCCGCGGTCGGCCCGAGGATGAGGCGCCCTCCCCCGCTCGCGGGAAGCTGCGGCGCCTGTGGCACGAAGAACCCGACGTTGGTTCCCGAGAACTTCTGCGGATCCCACACGTTGGTCAACCGTTGATCGGCGTTGACGATCCGGCTGGCGTTCGCCTTGAGCGTGAGGGAGTAGGGGTTGTAACTGAGCGAGTCGATCTGCATACCCCGGAGCTGCGAGAGCGCGGTCACATCATCGGGGGCCACCGACAGGTCGACCTTCGGGAAGGTGTCGATCGGGGCGGTGAGCAGATCGATGCCCGGGCCCGCGACGCCTGACGCGCCCGGGGGCAGGTAGTAGGGGTTGACGGTGTTGCCCCACGGGTCGGGTTCGCCGGCAAGGTACGCGCGCGCATCGGCGTCGGCGAGCACGTAGCGCCAGAGCGCCCGGACCCCATCATCGCCCGCTGGCCCCGTGACGACCCACGGGTCCTGAACGACCGCTGGTATGAGGTTCGTGGGGTTGCCGAGCGCCGCCCATTCCTCGTCCTCGACGACAGTTTCGTGGCGCAGCGTGGCGCGTGAGTCGCCTACCGGCGGATAGCTCCCGCCTTCACCCTTCGGTACCGCGTTACGGAAGGACTGAGTGAGCATCTTGGCGATCAGACGCGGAGTCAAGCGGAGCGTCGGGAACTGCGTGCCATCTGCCGTTTCGGCGAGATAGCCGATCGTCACCGCGGTGTTCGCGATCGGCGCATAACGGATATCCGCGTCGGCCAAGAGAGTGGAGTCGGCGGTTCCGATCGTCTCGGGGGTCAGCGGATCGACCACAACGACCCCACCCGCCTGACGCTGCAGCAGCTGCGAGCGGGCCAGGTCACCACTGTTGGTGATGAGCGAGAAGGCTGCGCCGTCGGCCCCGTCGCACAGGGTGGACTGCCACGACGCGATCGCATCGGCGATGAACTCGCTGCCGACCAGGCGACGCTCGGCGGTTCCCGCCGCGCACGTGCGGTAAGGATTGTCGAAGTCGAGCGGCACGACGATGCGGTCATCCCACATCGAGCAGTTCGGGTCGATCGGCGATCCGACCTGGGCGTACTGATTCACGTCGCCGTAGTTGTTGTTTCCGTATCTCGTCGAGCCGCTACAGACGGTCGTCGCTCCCTGGCGGGTTCCGGAGTGCGTGCCGCGCGGCACGATGACAAGCCAGCATCGCTCACCGGCCGCTTCCGGCGCACCGCACCCGAGGTAGGGCTGGTCGATCGCGGTCTGCGTCACGAACGCCGTGCGCGCCCGCCCGTCACCGCCGAACGGGACGATGATGCGCTCATTGGAACTGGACGCGTCGAAGAAATCAGCGAGGCCGTTACTCCGGAAGAGTGTGGGCCCCACAGCGACGCTCTTGTCCTCGTTCTCGCGACCCGTCACGGTGAGGAAGCGAAGCCCCCCGCGCGTGAGATTGAAATACCCATCGCCGATGATCCGCAGCACCGACTGTTGGGGGCTCCCGCCGGTCTCCTCGTTCGAGTAGCCACCCCACTGGCACGTCTTCGCGAAGTCGGCGGAGCCCGGATACCCCCAGCACTGGAACATCTGCAGGTAGCTGGTCGCTCCCTCGGTGCCATTGAGTCTCGTTGTCGGTTTGCCGCCTTCTGCCGTCACCAGAATGGCTTCAGAGCCCAGGTTCTTGGTCTTCGAGACGGTGACCGAGAGGTTCTTGAAGTCGTCCCAGTGCCCCGAGCCGGCGTCACCACCCTGCCCGTCGCTGGTCAGCGCAGCGTGATCGGGCTGATACTGCTGAATCGCGCGATCGTTGCCGCCCGCCCACTTCACGGTGACCGACGAGTCGGCCTCGTCTCCGGTAGCTCCGACCGCAGCGGGGGCCACCGCCGCCACGAGTGCGGCAACGCTGACCGCGAGCGCGACGCCGACGAGGGCGGGGCGTGAGGATCGGATGCGCATCGTGTGGTGTGCCTTTCGGGGGGTCACCGTGGGGAGCCGCGGGTGAGGATCGGGTGAAGGGTGCGTCGGCGTCGCCCGAGCAGGGGCGGTAGCACTGCCGCGAGGAGGAGCCCGACCCCAGCGGCCAGGACGGCCAGGGGCGCGAGCAGGCCGAGCTGGGCGACCGGAATCGTCTGGGGTGTCGCGTTCACCAGCACGGGTGCGGCGTCAGCGACGACCGCGCCGCTGCCGCCCGCGGCTGCCTCGAGCGCGCTCGCGCTCGCCGCATCAGAGCCGCCGCCCGCAGCTGTGCCGGCGCCTCCCGCGCCGCCACCGCCACCGCTGCCGCTGGCGCCCGACGTTGCCGTGGGCTGGTCTTTCGCGCCACCGGTTCCTGTCGCGCACTGCTGCGGCCCCGCCTTGTCACACTCGGGCGGGTAGGGGGCTGTCTTGGCGAGCTTGTTCGACTGCGGGCTCGAGTCGGTCGGGTCGAACGTGGGGTTGTTGCAGTCCGTGATGCCCTTGATCTGCGGGTTACCGCCCGGGATCCGGCGGATCTGGTCTTGGCCTGCCAGCACCAGGTTGATCGGCAGTGGCGAGTATCCGAGCACGTCCGCCTGCTGCTGCCCCTCGCACAAGAAATACGCCGAGAAATCGGCGAGCGTGTAGCCCTGGTCATCGGTGATGTTCGCCTGCTTCGCGCTTCCCGGGTCGGGGTTCACCGGCAAGATGACGTAGCTGTAGCTCGAGAGCGGATAGACCCGTGGATCGCTGCTCGTGTACACGCCGCTCAAGTCCTGCGTGAGGTAGTCGATCGAGGACTTGTCCTGGTTGATGTTCGCGCTCAGCAGAGCGACGGCGACGTTCTGGGCCGTCGGCTCGGTGTAGTAGCCGGCGGCGTTCAAGAGCTTCGCGACCGGGAACTTCAGGTTCAGTGCGTAGGAGTATTGCACCATCGTGATCGCGCCGACCGCGGCATCCTGAGCGACATAACCCGCGGCGCCGTCTGACCCCGCCTTGGCGATGAAGCCCGAACCGGGCACGACCGGATAGTTGCTGGTCACGCCGCAATGGCCGTTGACGTACGGCCTTCCCACCTTGTCGCAGTAGGCGTCCCAGACCGCCGTGTGCTCCTGCCGCATCCAGATCGAGAACTGCGCTGTCTCACCGGCGCCGTCGGAGCGCACGACGGGAACGATCGGCAGCGCCGGCAGAGCCAGCCCGGGGTTCTCGCCCTGCAGCTGGGCGTCGTTCCACACCGTGATGGCACCCGTGAAGATCTTCGCGATCGAGTCACCCGACAGGCGGAGGTTGGTGACGCGCTTGCCGCCGATCTCGAGGTTATACATGAACGACGTGCCCCCGGCGACGATCGGCATGTACGCGAACGACCGGTTCGGAAGGTTCTCGATCTCGTTCGAGTTGGAGATCCCATAGGGGATGTCGGTGCCGCCGAACTGCGTTTGCCCGGTCGCGAAATCGTTGCGCCCCGTGGTGGATCCGGTGCCGGTGTAGTTGACCACCCAGCCGAAGTTGCCGTAGACGTTGCTGACCCACTGCGCGATCATGTTGCCCGACCACGTCGAGCCCGTGCCCTTGATCGGCACGTGGGTGCTCCCCGCGGCGTGCGCCGACGACGCGAGCTGGAGCCCCCCAGCCACCATCAGCAGCACGCCCAGCATGGCCACGGCGGCCCGCGCCGCCCAGCGGCGAGGTGCGACGGCTACGGCGCTCATGACCGGCCTCCCTCGGACGTGTGCGTGAGGGGGTTTGCGGTGGCGTCCCCCGCGAGAACCGGCGGGGTCTGACGGCGCGAGAACCGAGCCGCGTCGCGCACAGACGCGGCTCGTGCGCGTGATGCCGCGCGCGACGAGAGAACACCCGGCCCCCGGCCGCCGATGAGGCGTGCGAGCAGGAACAGGATGAACACCAGCGCCATGAGCACCGCGGCGGCACCGAAACCGCGTGCGATCTGGTTCGGTTCGGGGCTCTTGACCAGGGTGAACGTCGCGAACGGCAGCGACACCATCGGCCCCGAGAACGGGTTGAGGTTGAAGAACGTCGTATAACCGGCAGTCAGCAGAACCGGGCTCGTCTCTCCGATTCCTCGCGCGGTCCCCAGCACGATCGCCGTCATGAGCCCCGACTTCGACGTCGGCAGCACCACGTGCCAGATCGTGCGCCACTGGCTGGCCCCCATCGCGTAGGAGGCCTCCTTGAGCGTTGCAGGAACGAGGCGAAGGACGACGTCGGCGGAGCGGATGATGATCGGCAGAATCATGATCGTGACCGCGAGCGCCGCCGCGAATCCGGACTTCTCGAGGCCGAAGAGCAGGATGTAGGTCGCGTAGATGAACAGGCCGCAGATGATCGAGGGCAACGCCGTCATCGCCTCGGTCACGGTGCGCACCACCCTGGCGAACGGCGACGGAAACTCGGCAAGAAAGATCGCGCACAGCAGCCCCAGCGGAATCGCGATGGCCAGGGCGATCGAGATCATGATCAAGGTTCCGATGATCGCGTGAGCAACTCCACCGACGGTCAGCGGGTCGAGGGGGCCTCCCAGCGAGAGATCCTGCACCCAGAAGTTCCAGTGCAAGAACGCGGCCGAGCCCCGGAACACCGTGAAGACGACGACGACGGTGAGCGCGAGCAGCAGCACGACCGCGGCGGAGTGGATGACGACCGCCCAGACGCGGTCGAGGATCGTGACCCGATTGTCGTCGAAGCTGATCAAGACGACGAAGAAGCCGAGGAAGAGCAGGTAAGAGACGAGCACGAATGGGAGGGCACCCTCGAACGGAAGCACCTGGGTGAACATCCACGACGTGAGTGCGATCGCAGCCGCGGCCGCACCGATGATCCGCAGGACGTCTTCGCGGCGCACCGACGAGAGCTCGCGGCGCGTCTCGGGGCGCGAGACGTGAATGCGACCGTCGCGCCCGGGAAGATGCGTTCGGGAAACCCTGCCCGCAAGCTGCGCGCGTCGGTGCTTCCGCTCCGGGCTCACGGTCGGTGTAGGTGTGATTGTCACGGTCGTCCTAGCTCGCCGCACCCGAACGGGTGCGCTGAATGATGAAGCCCGCGAGGAAGTTCACGAGCATGGTGATGAGGAACAGCACGAGTCCCGCCGCCATCAGCGCGGAGATCTCGAACGACGACGCTTCGCCGTAGCGCAAGGCGATGAGCGAGCTGATCGAGTTGGTGCCGGTCGAGAGGACCTCCCAGTTGATGACATAGATCGGTGAGATGACGAGATACACCGCGATCGTTTCGCCGAGCGCCCGCCCGAGCCCGAGCATCGTGCCGCCGATGACGCCACCCATGCCGAACGGGTAGACCACCGAGCGGATCATCCCCCACTTGGACGAGCCGAGGGCGTACGCACCTTCCCGTTCGCCGACCGGAGCCTGTGAGAAGACCTCCCGCATGATCGAGGCCGCAATCGGGGCCACCATCATCGACACCACCAACCCCGCGAGGAACGCCGATGCGGTGAAGACCGTCGGGGTGGCAAGCGGATCGTCGGGATCGAAACTCGACACCGCAAAGATAGGAATCCAGCCGAAGTACGTGCTGATCCACTGGGAAACCGGGATCAATGCGCCCTGGAGCCAGAAGAGGCCCCACAGGCCGTACACCACCGAAGGGATCGCCGCCATCAGGTCCACGACGCCGATGAGGAACCGGCGGATGCCTTCAGGCGCGTACTCGGAAATGTACGTCGCTGTACCCAGCGCGAGGGGAACCGCGACGGTGATCGCGATGAGTCCGATGACCACCGTGCCGAACAGCACCGCCGCGATACCGAAGTTCCCACTGTTGGGTTCCCAGGTCTGGGTGGTGAGGAACGACGGCCCGGCCACCGCGATCGCCTCCGCGCCGCGGATCGCGAGGAAGACGCCGACCAGCGTCATGATCGCGAGCACCAGAACGCCGCCGCCGTGGGCGCCGAAACGGAAGAACCCGTCCGACAGGCTGCGACGTGCCTTCAGCGAGCGCGGACGATCAGTGTCGACCACGGTCGCCGGAGGTTCGGTCGTCAACTCATCGTCGTGGACACGCGTGGGCAGTGACATCGGGAGTCGCTCCTCAGGCTCTGTGCGTCCGGCGAGATCCACCGACCGGACGCCGAAAGTCTGCGTCGCGAGACGCCCCCGGCGCGACGGACCGATCCCGCGGCGTCGGGGAACGCATCCCGACAAAGAAGCGAACAGCGGATGAACGACGGGAACCATCAGTTGCCCGCGATTCTCACGCAGTCATAGCATTCGCTCGATCGCACCCAGTGCGCCTCGCAGACCCGAAAATCCGCGAGTTTTGGCCACAGTGGATGCGGTGACCGGGGCCGCGCCGAGATTCGCGTGAGATTTCGTCCATCCGGATGAGGTCCAGCGATCGGCGGCAGGAAAGGTGCGAGGATGTGCGCGAACCGACCGGGGCAGAGGAAACGTCGGGAATGGGGATCGTGACAAACGAAGCGACAGCTGCACGTGGCGTTGCCGTACTGCAGGACTTGCCGGGGGACGAGGACGCGCCGGGGAGAGCGTGGCAAGGAATCCTGCCGTCCCGCCGGGCAACCTGGGTGCTCTCTGTCGTGCTCTTTGCGACGATGCTCGTCCAGGGCATGGTGAACCCGATCGCGGCACTGATCGACGGCAACTACAGCTGGTCGAATCCGATCCCGTTCGAGCTCTCCGTAGTTCTCCTCGTAGCGCTCTTCGCCGCACAGGCCGCCGCACTCCTCCTGGCGACCCGATGGCCGGTTCTGGCCACACTCGCCACGATGGCCGGCTACGTGATTGCGATCCTCGTCATCAACGCGCCCTCGTGGGTCGCACCCATGCAACTCGCGGTCGTGGCCTCGCTGTTTCTCTTGGGATCACGGCACGCGGCGCGGGTTACGCTCCCCGTCCTTGGGGTGCTTATCCTTGCCGACGCCGCCGCGTTCGCGAGCTGGGGCAGTGTGTATGGCCTGACACTGGGAGCGATCTTCGCCTTCGCCCTCGGGCAGGTGGTCGGCTTCGCAGCCTCCTTGGCGGCAGCAGCAGTGCTGGGTCTGTGGTGGGGAACCCAGACACGGCGCGTCGAACAGTTGCGAGCCCTCGCCGCCGCCGAGCGCCGCGATCAGGAAGAGCGCCTCACGCAGGCCCGCGAGGCCGAACGCGCTCGCATTACCCAGGAACTGCACGACGTCGCCGCGCAACACATCACCGGTCTGCTCTCCCTAACCGAGGCGGCGGCCTTCATCGCCGAGCAGTCAGAGACCGACGCTCTCGCGCTCCTCGCCGAGGCGCGCACGGAGGCCCGATTCGCTGCCGCCAGTCTCGTCTCGGCGCTCAACGAACTGCGCGCCACCGGACAAGCACGCGCCGACACCACGCCTGACGTGCGACGTATCGAAGACCTCGTCGCGTTCTGGCAACGAAGAGACCTGCGTGTGAGCCTCCGCACCAGCGGGGTGTTCGACTCCCTGCCCGCAATGATCTCGACAACCGGGTACCGCATCGCACAGGAGGCACTGACGAATGCGGCAAAGCACGCCGCCGGTTCGACCGCCGAGGTGATCGTCACGGCCACCGCTGACGAACTCGAGATCGTGGTCGAGAACGGCCCCGCTCGCGGCGCCACGTCCGACTCGCACGCGGTCGGCCTCGGATGGGGGCTCACCGGGCTACGCGAACGTGTGACGCTGCTCGGGGGCGTCCTCGACGCCGCACCCACCGAGGCCGGCGGGTGGCGTGTGCAGTCGACGATCCCTCTCACCGATGTCGGCCGCCACACGACCGCGATGGGCCTGGCATGACCGTCAAGCAGATCCGGGTTCTGATCGCCGACGATAACCGGGCGTACCGCAAGGGAGTGCGCATCCGGCTGGAGCACGCACCCGGGATAGCTGTCATCGGCGAAGTATCCAACGGCGTCGATGCGGTCATGGCTGCCCGGTCCGAGCGAGCGAGTGTCGTGCTCATGGACCTGAACATGCCCGGGGGCGGTGGACTGGAGGCGACGCGCGCCCTCGCAGGCCCCGGCGTGGACCGTCCCGTCGCCGTCGTGGTGGTGACCAGCCACGAGGCTGACCGCTTCGTGATCGAAGCCCTCGATTCGGGAGCTGTTGGCTACCTCGTGAAAAACCACGACACCACTCAACTGGTCGAGGCCGTCCGGTCCGCCGCGAGTGGGACCGCGCTGGTCTCCACACGCGTGACTCCCGCCGTCATCCGGGAGTTCACTCGCCGCGGCGAGCAGAGCGCAATGGGCTCGGCCTCCCCCGCGATCCTCACGTCCGCGCAGCTTGCGGTGGCACGAGAGCTCAGCCGCGGGCATACGAGCAACGAGGCACTCGCGGCGCGACTCGGAGTGTCGATCAACACGGTGCGGGCTCAACTGCACAGCGCGCTCAAGCGGACGCAACTCGCCGACCGCACGCAACTTGCCCTTTGGGCTGTGCGTCACGGCCTGGATCGGACCGAAACATCATCCGATCGGATGAATTCCGAAAAATAGCCGCGACCGCGACACGCCGCGCGTGAGAGTACCCGCGGGCATCCAGAAGATGCCCGGACCAGGCACTCATCCGCGAGAGGGCTCACCGGCGTTCCCCCTCCGTCACGTCGGGTTCACGCACACGATGCCGCACGTTGCCGGGCCCCCTCGCCATACTTGCGTCGAGCGTCGAGCACCGGGCCGACGGCGGAGCTGAGGAAGGGGCGGTGACCCGTGGAGGCGATCTACCACCGCTTCGCGCGAATCGACCTGCGCTTCTACGACGACCCGGGGCGTGCTCCAGTCGCCGCAGTGGAACGCTACGCGCTGCCCCCCGACCTCGATTGGGCCGGGTGGGCGAGCCGCGAAGACGGCACGTGGCACGCATGGTACCCGCCCGAAGGGTCGCTCCCCGAGCAGGGGTGGAAGATCCACGCCAGCGCGCGCCTTGAGGTGGCGAATGACGTTCTCGAACAGGTGGCACGGTACTGCCACGCCGAGCGGATCGCGTTCAAGCACCTCGTACATCGAGGGGTGCACTTCGCCATGAACTCGAAGGATGCCGACCGCTCGGCATCCGGCAAGTTCATCACCGTGTATCCCCGCGACGTCACCGAGCTGCGCCGAACCCTGGCGGAACTCGATGCAGCGATCGGGGGGATGCCCGGACCTTACGTGCTCTCTGACCTGCGGTGGCGGCACGGCCCCCTCTCGGTGCGGTACGGCGCCTTCGTGCACCAGGTGATCACCAGTGAGCACGGGTTCGAGGTGACTGCCCTGCGGGATCCGGACGGTCTGCTCGTCGAGGACGTGCGCTCACCCGGATTCACCCCGCCCGCGTGGGTCGAGCTTCCCGACTTTCTGCAGGAGCAGTTCGACGCGCTTGGTGGAGACGCACCACCGGCGGGGTTTCCTCGCGTACTCGGCGCCCTGCATCACTCCAACGCCGGCGGGGTGTACGACGCCGAGGATGCCGCCACCGGTGCCCGCATCGTGATCAAGGAGGGCCGACCGGATTCGGGTATGACACCGGACGGGCGTGACGCCGTGCAGCGGCTTACACACGAGGAGATCACGCTGAGATCCCTCACCGACGTGCCAGTCTCGCGCGTGCACGGCTCGTTCACACTGCACGGGCACCGATTCCTGCTGCTCGAGAGGATTGCGGGCGAGTCGCTCCAGAGCGCGATCGTGCCGCGGCATCCGCTCGTACATGCCCGGAGCACTCCCACGGAGTACGCGGAGTATCGCCAGTGGGCACTGGAGGTCACCGCCGGCGTCGATGCTGCAGTGACGAGGCTGCACGGGGCGGGCTTCAGTCACGGCGACGTACACCCCGGCAACGTGATGATCGGCGCGGACGGGAGCGTGACACTCCTCGATCTCGAGATGGCAGCTCCGGTTGACGATGCCGTCGCCCCTGTCATCGGCGCACCTGCGTTCATGGCCACCGACGGGCGCCGTGGCGCAGACGCCGACCGGTACGGTCTCGCCTGCATCAAGGTCTTCGTCTTCTACCCCCTGACATCTCTATTTATGCTTGATCCGTTCAAGTCCGATGACCTGGTGCGGGCAGCGATGGAGACGTTCGCGCTCGACGACACCTGGGCGGCGGCAGTTCATCGCGACCTCGCGCTCACCCGCATACGCGTCGCCGCAGCTGACTGCACGCAAGACGATCCGGTGGCCCGGTGGGATGTTCACGACGCGCGTGCGGTGCGCGAGTTGCAGGAACTCATTGCGGACGACCTCACCGCGAGCGCCGACTTCTCGCGCGATGACCGAGTGTGGCCGGGAGACCCGCAGCAGTTCGCGGAAGACGGGACGGGTCTGGCCCACGGAGTCGCAGGAGTCGTCTACGCCCTGTCTCTCGTGGGCCGGGAACCCGACGAGCGCGGGCTCGCATGGATCGACGCCGTGTGGGAGCGGCCTGGTGATCCGCGCCGCCCTCACCGCGCTGGGCTGTGGGATGGACTCGCGGGGCTCGCCTGGCTCCATCGTCGCCTTGGTCGCCGGGCGCACGCGCAGGCTGCACTGGAGCGCCTTCGTCGGCTCGACTTCTCATCGCTCGGATCCGATCTCTACGGTGGCTTGCCCGGAGTCGGACTCGTCTTGCTCGAAGCATCCGACGACGACCCGACTCTCGTGCTCGAGGCCCTCGAGATCGGCGGCATCCTGCGCTCCCGACACGATGCCCGACAGCCGATACCGACAGCGCCCGAAGACCGCCGTGTCGCAACCGGCAGCGGTGGACTGCTTCGCGGCCCGTCGGGCACGGCGCTATTCGCGCTCCGGCTGTATGAGCGCACCGGCGAACCCGCGCACCTCCGCCTCGCGCAGGACGCACTCGACTATGACCTCGCGCACTGCATGACCGCGGTCGACGGATCACTGCAGCTCAACGAAGGGTGGCGACTGCTGCCCTACCTCGGGAGCGGCTCTGCCGGAGTCGGGCTCGTGGCAGCCCAGCTGCTGCCCCATCTCGAGACACCTGACCGCTACCTGGAGTCACTGGACGGCATCCGCAGTGCGGCACTGACTGATTTCGTGATGGAGTCCGGCGTGTTCCGGGGTCGTGCGGGGATGATCCTCTTCCTGGCCGCGCTCGAGCGCCTCGGCTACTCCACACCGGAAGCCGGCGACGCGCTGAGGCATCACGTCGCCGACCTGCGCCTCCACGCAATTCGCCGCCCGCACGGGATCGGATTCCCCGGTCAAGGTTTGCTGCGCCTTTCGTGCGACTTCGCCACGGGCTCTGCTGGAGTCCTCGCGGCGCTCGGCACCTCTGCCGACCTGATCGATTCCGGCGAGCCGGTCGTCCCCGTCAATCTCCCGCTGTTGGTGCCGCCGACAGCCGCCTCGCCGCTTCGGCCCCCCGTGGCCTGGGATCCCGCTGGGAGGGGGTGAATCACATGGGTTACCTGCTCAGCCTCCAGACGCTCGAGCGCAGCGCCGAGAGCCGCGACGCCGACATCCTTGCCGTCAGCACGGTCAGCCTCAGCACCTGCCTCAGCACCTTCTCGACGAGCATCTGCTGATCCGCTTTCGACCCGGATGCTGGGCGCTCGCAGCGAGCGCCCAGCATCCACCCGAGCCGACGGGGTCTCGGAAGCCCCTCCCCCACCGAGGCCCCGTCGCCTTTTCGTCGCTAGACGAGCGACTCCCGCCATGCCGCATGAAGCTGCGCGAACTTACCCGTTCCCGCGATCAGCGTCTCGGGAGTGTCGTCCTCGATGATCCGGCCGTGCTCCATCACGAGCACGCGGTCGGCGATGGCGACCGTCGAGAGGCGGTGCGCGATGATGATCGCCGTCCGGTCTGCCAGCAAGGTCTGCAGAGCATCCTGAATCGCTCGCTCTGAGGGGATGTCGAGCGACGCCGTCGCTTCATCCAAGATCAGCACGGCGGGGTTCGCCAAGAACGCCCGCGCGAACGAGATCAGCTGACGCTGCCCCGCCGAGACGCGCCCGCCGCGCTTGTTCACATCGGTGTCGTAGCCGTCGGGCAAGGCACGGATGAAGGCGTCAGCCCCCACGGCCTTCGCCGCAGCCTCGATCTCGTCGAGCGTCGCGTCGGGCTTGCCGAGCGCGATATTGTCGGCGACCGTCCCACTGAACAGGTAGGCCTCCTGCGTGACCATGACGATCGCGCGGCGCAGGTCCTTCGGGTGCAGCCGACGCAGGTCGACGCCGTCGAGGGTCACGGCGCCGCGCGTCGGGTCGTAGAACCGCGAGACGAGCTTCGCCAGCGTCGACTTACCAGCCCCCGTAGTGCCCACAAGGGCGATCGTCTGACCGGCGGGAATGTCGAGCGAGAAGTGCGGCAGGATGACGCGGTCATCCGCGTACCCGAAAGTGACGTCCTCGAACGCGACGTGTCCGCGCGCGGTCCACAGGTCGACGGCATCCGTCGGGTCGGGAACCGTCGGCTCCTCCTCCAGCACACCCGAGACCTTCTCAAGCGCCGCGGTGGCAGCCTGGTACGAGTTCAGGAACATCGCGACCTCCTGCAGCGGTGCGAAGAAGTTCCGCACGTATAGGACGCTTGCGAGCAGGATGCCGATGGCGATCGCACCGTCAGCAACCCGCAGGCCGCCCCAGAGCACGACCAGCGCGATCGAGACCGACGCGACGGCCATGAGGCCGGGCTCGAACGTGCCGAAGAGGCGGATCGAACGCATGTTGACGTCGCGGTAGTCCTCGGCGACGTCACCGAACTCACCGTCGTTACGGGGCTCCTTACGGAAGGCCTTCACGGCACGGATGCCGGTCATCGTCTCGACGAACTTCACGATGAGCTTCGCGCTGATGACCCGCGACTCGCGGTAGACGACCTGCGAGCGCAGGTAGAACCAGCGCATAAGCAGGAACAGCGGCACCCCCATGACGGCAAGGATGACTCCGGACTGCCAGTCGAGGAGCAGCAGCGCAATGAGCGTGAACCCGCCGTACAGCAGTCCCGACACGAGCTGGTTGAGTCCGCCGTCGAGGAGTTCCCGGATCGACTCGAGGTCGCTCGTCTGCCGCGAGATGATGCGGCCGGAGGTGTAGGACTCGTGGAACTCGAGGCTGAGCCGCTGCGTGTGCAGGAAGATGCGCTTGCGAAGGTCCAGCATCACGGCTTGCGTGAGGCGCGCCGCAACGACAGCGAACCAGCCCACGAGACCCGCGCCGCCGAGCCCGGCGACGAGGTACACCGCGACGACGCCGATGGTCGGCATCCAGTTCGCCTCGTCGAGCACTGCCGGAAGCGCGGTGTCGATGCCGAAAGCGATCAGCGCGGGCCCTGCGACCTGCAGCGCGGTCGAGACGACCAGCACGACACCGGCGAGCACGACCTGCCAGCGCAGCGGCGAGATCAGCGAACCGAGCAGGCGCAGCGAGCGGCGACGGATGACGCGACTTTCGTCCTTGGTGTAATCCGACCGGTCTTCGCCGGCCGTACCCACGACCGTGGCACTCACAGGGTCACCTCCCTCTCCCGCAGGCGGGCTTGTTCGTCTTCGAGGCTCGAGATGACGTAGCGGTAGTGCTCGCTGTCGCGCAGCAGGTCGGAGTGCGTCCCCACCGCCGTCACCTTCCCGTCCTCGAGCAGGGCGACGCGGTCGGCGAGCGTGACAGTCGACGGACGATGCGCGATGACCAGGGCCGTCGTGTCGGCGAGGACGCGCCGTAGGGCATCCTCCACAAGAGCCTCGGTGTCGACATCCAGTGCCGACAGCGGATCATCGAGCACGAGCACGGCGGGCTTCGCGGCGACAGCGCGGGCAAGCGCCAGACGCTGACGCTGGCCGCCCGACAGGCTGAGCCCCTCTTCGCCGATGACGGTGTCGACACCGTCGGGAAGATCGTCGACGAAGCTCGCCTGCGCGACCTCGAGCGCTTCCCGCAGTGCCGCTTCGGCCTCCGGAGATCCGGGGATGAGATCCTCGCGACCGAGCAGCACGTTCTCGCGCACGGTCTGCGAGAACAGCGTCGCATCCTCGAACGCCATGCCGATGTGGGTACGCAGCTCAGCGAGGGTCAGGTCACGGATGTCGACCCCATCGAGCGTCACGCGCCCGCCGGTCACGTCGTACAGACGCGTCGGCAGGGTCGTGAGAGTCGTCTTTCCCGACCCGGTGAGTCCGACCAGGGCCATCGTCTCGCCGGGACGCAGCACGAGATCGACCCCATCGAGCAGGTCGCGCTGGCTGTCCGGCGCGTCCTGGTAACGGAAGTGGACGCCCTCGAACGCCAGCTCGCCGCGGGGAGCTGCAATGGTCTGCGGCTGCTCAGGGTCGGTGATGGTGTCGACCTCGTCGAACACCTCGAAGATGCGGTCAGTGGCCGTGCGGGCATCCAGCAGGAACGAGAAGAGGAACCCGATCGACTCCATGGGCCATCGCAGTACGGTAGCCATCGCGAAGAATGCGATCAGTTCAGCGGCGTTCAGCTGGCCCATGCTAATGAGCGCGATACCCGCACCGAGGGCGAGGGCGAACGCGATGTCGGGGAGCAGGATCAGCCAGAACCAGATCAGCCCGACAGCGCGCGCCTTGTGGATCTCGGTCTCGCGCAGAGTCTCGGCCTGCCGGGCGAACTTCTGCAGGGCGTGCGATCCGCGACCAAAGGCCTTGAGCACGCGGATGCCGTGCACGCTCTCTTCGACGGAGGTGGCAAGGTCCCCCGCCTGGTCCTGCGACTGGCGGGCGAGGGTGCCGTATCGCTTCTCGAAGCGGTATCCGGCGTACCAGAGCGGCGCTGAGGTGACCAGGAAGATCACCCCGAGCAGCCAGTGCCACTGGAACAGCAGGACCGCACCCACGATGATCGTGAGGACGTTGACCACCAGCAGCACGAGACCGAACGCGAGCCAGCGACGGATGATGCTGATATCTTGCATCATCCGCGAAAGCAGCTGACCGGACTGCCAGCGGTCGTGGAACGCGACGGGTAGCCGCTGCAGTCGCTGATAGAAGGTGGTTCGCAGCTCGTATTCGACGCGTGTCGAGGGCGCGAGCACGAACCACCGGCGCGCCCAGACCATCGCCGCTTCGGCAAGGCCCAGGGCCAGGATCGCCACGGCTCCCCAGGCGATCTGTCCGGGATCTCCGGAGGCGATCGGGCCGCCGACGATCACCTCGAGGACCAGCGGGAACATGAGGGCCAGCACCGAGGCGAGCATGGCGCTTGCCGCGCCGAGGCCGAGACGCCCGAGCACGGGGCGCGCGAACGGCAGCAGACGGCCCAGGGCACGAAGGGTCGACAGGTGGGGCGTGGGAGAAGAAGGCGTTGCGGTCATGGTCCTTGTGGGAGGGCGAAGCGAACCCGCGGGTGTGCAGGCGGGGAGGGCGGCTCCGGGTCAGTGGAGCGCGGATGCGAAGCGTGCGGTCGTGGGCGAGAACGCAGGCGGCGCCGAGAGTATGCCGCGACCGGTCAGGTCGTGGACAGGCGAACTAGTGCGTCGTAGCGGGGCCGCGGTGACGCAGCGGGGCCGCGGCGGCAAGGACGACAGTGCTCGCGACAACAGCGATCTGATACATGGCATCCTCCTTGGCGTACGGGCGCCGCGCGACGCGGCAGCCCTCCAGACTAAGCCTGAGAGTCGGCTGAAAGCAAGGACGGATTCTCCCGATCCAGCAGGGACCGCTTGACCTCCAGACCCCATGCGAAGCCGCCGAGGCTCCCGTCCGTGCGCAGCACGCGGTGGCACGGTACGAACAGCGCGGGGGCATTACGAGCACAGACGGATGCCGCGGCCCGCACCGCCGTGGGATGGCCGAGGGCCGCGGCGAACGTCGCATACGACAGCGGCGCTCCGGGTGCGATCCGGCGAAGCGCAGCCCATCCGGCCATCTGCCCCGGCGTGCCGAACTGCCGGACCGACACCTCATCGATCGCCGCGAGATCACCGGCGTAATACGCGCGGACGGCAGCTGCGGCATCCGTCGTGCCCGGGCGGATATCCGCGG
Organism: Microbacterium sp. UBA1097; assembly: GCF_002313585.1. NCBI lineage: Bacteria > Bacillati > Actinomycetota > Actinomycetes > Micrococcales > Microbacteriaceae > Microbacterium > Microbacterium sp. UBA1097. The sequence continues at coordinate 74,259 of NZ_DCBW01000013.1, forward strand.
GCCGGTCAGCCAGACGGATGCGCTCAACGATGCGTTCCACCGAATCGGTCCACCCGGAGGAGAGCACCGCACCGTCGGCCGCAGCGAGGATCGCGAACGGACCGTCGGGAGTGTCGACGACGTCGAAAACGGCGGTCATGGTCATGTGGGGACCTCCTCAGCAAGCGCGCTCAGCGCAGGGGTACGGGGGGTGCGGGTACGCGCGGGCGCTGTTCGGATGGGGCGGGCGGGAACGGCCCGCCACAGATGCGCGCTCAGGTAGCTGCGCCAGGGCGCGGCTGTCGCAGCCCACGCCTCGAGCCCGTCCGCGGGGATACCGAGAGCCTGGGCACCGGAGCGCACCGCTACATCCCCGGGGAGGAAGACATCAGGGTCGCCGAGCACCCGCATCCTGACGTAGTCGGCAGTCCAGGGGCCGACACCGGGTAGCGCGAGGAGGGCGCGGCGCTGATCGATTCCGTCGTCGGCGATCGTGAGGGTCAGGCTGCCGTCGGCTAGGGACGCCGCGGCGCCGACGATTGATCGAATACGCGCTCTCGGCCCGCGCAGCACCTCTGCGCCGCGCTCGGCGATCGCCGTCATCGTCGGGAACAGTCGTGTCAGCCCGTCGGGCCCCGGCACTTCTTCGCCGAGAGCCTCGGCGAGCGCGGTCAGCGCCGTGCGTGCTGCGGCAACGCTGATCTGCTGGCCGACCATCGCGCGGATGAGCATTTCGTGCGGGTCCGCAGCACCAGGAACCCGGATGCCGGGAATCGCGCGAACGCGCGGCGCGAGGCGCGGATCGCGCGAAAGCGCAGCGTCGATCGCGAGGGGATCGGCATCCAGATCGAAGATGCGACGCACGCGAGCAACGAGGGCGGCAAGGTCCGACAGAGCCGTGACCGTGGCCCGAAGGTGCACCGAACCGCCGGCGTCGGTCCTGACCTCGAATCGGCCAGGGCCTGCCGCCAAACGCACCGTACGGGCGAAGGATGTCTCTCCCGCCACCTCGACGCCAGGCAGCGCCCGCGCGCTCATCCAGGCGAACAGTCCGCCAGCGTCGAAGGGACCTCGCACGGGTAGCACCAGATCGATCGTGCCGCCGGGCGCCGAGAACCCTGTGCGCTTGGCGCGCACCTCGAGCGGCGTGAGACCGAAGACCTCGCGGATCGTGTCGTTGAACTGCCGCACGCTGGCGAACCCCGACGCGAAGGCGATGTCGGATGCCGGCATCGCGGTGCCCACGAGCAGCATCCGTGCCGTGTGTGCTCGCTGCGCGCGACTGAGCGCGAGCGGGCCGGCTCCGAGTTCGGCGGTCAGCAGCCGGGTCAGATGCCGCGGCGAGTAGCCCAGTCGACGAGCCAACCCGGGAACGCCCTCCCGTTCGATGACACCATCGGCAATGAGCCGCATCGCGCGCGCCGCGACATCACCACGCACATCCCAGTCCGGGGAGCCGGGAGCTGCCTCGGGCAGGCAGCGCTTGCAGGCGCGGTACCCCGCCTCATGCGCGGCGGCGCTCGTGGGATAGAACGTCACATTCGCAGGCTTCGGCGTGCGTGCCGGGCAGCTCGGTCGGCAGTAGATGCCCGTCGAGCTGACGGCTGTGACGAACTGACCATCGAAACGGCCGTCACGCGACTGAATCGCGGCATACCGTTCGTCGAAGGTCATCGAGAGCACGGGTCAAGCTTCGCACTCCCCGCCATCGCCCACTGGCGGAAATCAGACACAGCAGCGGAGGCATCCGCGGGCCCTGACCCAGTCATGTCCTGCCAGGGCCATCCCGCTGCTCGGAGAGTGGGCGCATCTGGTCGCGTCCTGGGGCGGATGCGACAATTCGCGCCCACTTTCTGGGGCGGTGCCCGGGCGGGCGGGTTACCGTGGCATATGGGCGCGCGCGAGTATGACCTTGTTGTGATCGGGGCAGGGCCGGTCGGGGAGAATGTCGCCGACCGGGCCGTGCAAGGGGGCCTGCGGGTCGTCATCGTCGAGAGTGAACTCGTCGGGGGCGAGTGCTCGTACTGGGCGTGCATGCCTTCGAAGGCGCTGCTACGAAGCGGGGCGGTACTGCGGGCCGCTCGAGCAGTCGACGGCGCAAGACAAGCCGTCACCGGCGAGCTCGACGTCGCCGCGACCCTCGCACGGCGCACGGGGTTGACACACGACTGGAACGACGCCTCGCAGGTCGAGTGGCTCGAGAGCGCCGGCATCGACCTCGTGCGGGGGCACGCCCGGATCGCGGGCCGCAAGCGGGTCGAGGTTACCCGCCCAGGCGGCGAGGTGGTCGATCTCATCGCCACCCATGCGGTCGCCGTCTGCACCGGTTCAGCAGCTCTGCTGCCCGAGACGCCCGGACTTCGAGAGATCGAACCATGGACGAGCCGCGAAGCAACGAGCGCACGATCCGCGCCTGCCTCGCTCGCGGTCATCGGCGGCGGGGTCGTCGGCTGCGAAATGGCAACCGCGTACGCGAGCTTCGGCACAGCGGTAACCCTTATCGCGCGTTCCGGGCTCCTGGGCGGCATGGAGCCCTTCGCGGGAGAGATGGTCGCCGAGTCGCTGATCGCGCAGGGCGCCCGGGTCCTCACGGGGATCGACGTCGCCTCAGCATCCCGCGACGCGAACGGTCGCACCCTCAGCCTCTCGGACGGGACGTCGGTGACGGCGGCGGAGGTGCTCGTCGCTACCGGGCGCGTACCGCGCACCGCAGACCTGGGCCTCGAATCGGTGAATCTGACACCTGGCAGGTGGCTCGACGTCGACGACACGATGCTGGTGCGCGACACCGATTGGCTGTACGCGGTTGGCGATGTGAATCACCGCGCCCTGCTCACCCATCAGGGCAAGTACCAGGCCCGCGCTGCGGGAGACGTCATCGCGGCCCGTGCCCGCGGCACTCACGTCGACACCTCCCGGTGGGGTTCCCACGTCGCGACGGCCGACCACGACCACGTCCCGCAGGTGACCTTCACCGACCCCGAGGTCGCCTCGGTGGGACTCACCGCCGAGCGCGCGGAAGCGGCGGGGATCAACATCCGGGTGCTGGACTACGACCTCTCCTGGGTCGCCGGAGCCTCCACTGCGTCGGATGACTATCGTGGCCGGGCGCGCGCGGTCGTCGACCGTGAACGCGAGGTGCTCGTCGGGGCGACGTTCGTCGGCCCGGATGTCGCGGAGCTACTGCACTCGGCCACGATCGCCATCGTCGGGGAGGTGCCGCTGAGCCGGCTCTGGCACGCCGTGCCCTCCTACCCGACAGTCAGCGAGGTATGGCTGCGCTGGCTGGAGGCCTACGGCAGGCCCTGAGTGAGAGCGTCTTCCCGCCGTCCAGCCCTTAGTGGAAGAAGTGGCGCTCGCGCGTGAAGAACATCGTGACGCCAGCGTCGCGCGCGGCCTTCACGACCTCCTCATCGCGGACAGACCCTCCCGGCTGCACAATCGCCGACACGCCGGCGTCGATGAGCACCTGCGGTCCGTCCGCGAACGGGAAGAAGGCATCGGATGCGGCGACAGCGCCCCGCACACGATCACCTGCGCGCTCGACCGCAAGGCGACACGAGTCGACCCGGTTGACCTGGCCCATGCCGATGCCGACGGTTGCCGAGTCCTTCGCGAGAACGATCGCGTTGGATTTCACGGCGCGGCAGGTCTTCCACGCGAAAATGAGGTTGGTCATCGCGTCGGCATCCGGACGCTCACCGGAGACGAGCTCCCAATCGGTGGCGACGGACTCGATGTCGTCGGGAAAACGGTCGGCATCCTGCAGAAGGAGGCCACCCGAGATGAGCCGCACATCCATCGGCTCCTGTTTCCAGTCATCGGGGAGCTTCAGCACGCGCAGGTTGTTCTTGAGGCGGAAAACCTCCAGAGCCTCCGGCTCGAAGTCCGGCGCGACGACCACCTCGGTGAAGATGTCGCGAAGGTTCTCGGCCATCTTCAGCGTCACCTTGCGGTTGGCGGCGATCACGCCACCGAAGGCAGAGACCGGGTCGCAGGCGTGGGCGCGCAGGTGCGCGCTGGCAATCGGGTCCAGCGCGTTCGGCGCCGACACCGCGATGCCGCAGGGGTTCGCATGCTTGATGATCGCCACGGCGGGCTTGACCAGGTCGAAAGCGGCGCGCAGAGCAGCGTCAGCATCGACGTAGTTGTTGTACGACATCTCCTTGCCCTGCAGCTGGGTCGCTTGGGCGATGCCGCGCCCACCGGTGCGCGTGTAGATCGCGGCGCGCTGGTGCATGTTCTCGCCGTAACGCAGGGTCGACATCCGTTCGGCGCGAATCGTCAGGTGAGACGGAAGGTCGACATCCTCCCCCAGCGTCTCGTCGGCGAACCAGGTGGCGACTGCCCGGTCGTACTCGGCGGTGTGCGCGAAGGCGCGCGCGGCGAGCTCGCGACGCTGCGCGAGAGAGGTGCCGCCCACACGGATTGCCTCGATCACCGACCCGTAGGACTCCGGCGAGACCACGATGGCGACGTTCGCGTAGTTCTTCGCAGACGCCCGGACCATAGCGGGACCGCCGATGTCGATCTGCTCGACGACGTCGTCGCCCTGCGCGCCGGAAGCGACAGTCTCGACGAAGGGGTAGAGGTTCACCACGACCAGCTCGAAGGGCTGGATGCCGAGATCCGCGAGCTGGTTCTCGTGGTGCGCGAGGCGAAGGTCGGCAAGAAGCCCCGCGTGCACGGCGGGGTGCAGAGTCTTGACGCGCCCATCAAGCGACTCGGGGAAGCCTGTCACGGCGGCGACATCGGTGACGGCGAAACCGGCATCCCGGATCGTCGCGGCCGTCGATCCCGTGGAGACGATCTCGGCACCTGCCTCGGCAAGCGCCGCGGCGAGGTTCAGGAGATCGGTCTTGTCGCTGACCGAGACCAGCGCCCGCCGGACGGGCACGACGTCGCGGTCGCGGTACAGGGACGGGTCGTGACTGGGGCCTGCCATCGGGTCTCCTTGCTGTCGGGTGGTCATCGGCCGCGCGGGCTGCGTCGTCGCGGACCTGGTCAGAGGAAAAGTCAGGGGGATGAGAGGTCGATCTCGCCCGTTGCGATGCGCCTCACGACGTCGATCAGGAGTCGGCGTTCGACCGGCTTGATCCTCTCATGAAGGCTCGCCTCGTCGTCGCCGGGAAGCACCGCGATGCGCTCCTGCGCGAGGATGGGTCCGGTATCGACTCCGGCGTCGACGACGATGACACTCGCACCGGTCTGACTGACACCGGCAGCGAGCGCGTCTCGGACACCGTGGGCACCGGGGAACTCGGGAAGATACGCCGGGTGGGTGTTGATGATCCGCGGCGCCCAGGGTTCGAGGACCGATGCGGGGAGCAACCGCATCAGGCCGCTGAGAACGATGAGGTCGGGTTGCCACACCGCGAGTTGGTCGCGAAGCGCCTCACCCCAGGCCGCTCGGCTCGCATACTCGGCGAAGGGCACGAAGAACCACGGAATGCCGAAGGCTTCGGCATGGGCGAGGCCTTCGGCCTCGCGGTCGGCGCCGACGACAACGATCCGCGCCGGATAGTCGGGCTCGTTCGCTGCCTCGAGCAGCGCCCGAAGGTTGGATCCGGCGCCGGAGATGAGAACGGCGACGGTGAGCACCGACTCAGTCTACCGAGGGCTCCAGGAGCGCCGTGGGCACCGCCTCGGTCGCGTCGTCGTCACGGGCTCGACGTCGCGGTGAGAGCAACAGGATGCCGGCACCGACGCCGACCTCGATGCCGATCGCCAGCGCGACAGGACCGGGCTCCGGCCCTAGCTGCGCGAGCGCCCCCGGCCCGAGCGAGCCGGAGGCAAGAACGGCCAGCAGCGCCGCTGAACCTGCAGCGGCGACCGCAACCCCCAGCGCGGTGACGATGCGGGCTGAAACGCGCTCGGCATCCGCGGCGAAGAAGGACCGGGCAACCCACCCGGCGAAGGATCCAACGCCGACGGGCAGAAGAGCGAGCAGAAGTAGCCAGGGGGACGTGGATTCGGGGAGTGCGCCCATCAGCGGCAGTCCGGGCAGGACGCCGGTCGTGGTTCCGGATGCCGCGACCGTCGAACCCACCCCGAGGGAGACACCGGGTCCGGCAACGAACGCTAGAGCCCACGCGATCAGGGTGGGAAGGTACAGAAGCTGGCCGAGCGTAAGGACTACGGCACCGAGAACGTCGACATTGGCGGCCTCGTAGAGACCGACGATCTCGGAGCCCCGAGCGAAGATCGCAACGGCGGTGGTGAGGGCCGCGACGCCCACCAGGCCGACTGCCGCGATGGATCCCGCGCGGGCGATGACCGTCGGAACGAGAGCCCAGTCCTCGGGCAGGTCCTCGACGCGCTCCCGCAGCCCCGCGATGACGCCGCGGTCAGCATCCTGCCACTCCCCGACCAGAGCGCCGAGGAGCGCCGGGATGCCGAAGACCAGGGCCGGAAAGAGGATCGCTTCGGTAAGCGATGCGTGCGCGACGGCGTTTCCGGCCGTCAGGGCGATCCCGGCGGCCGCAGCTGCGAAGACCGCGGTTCCCGCGAGGGCACCGGTGAATGCCGCACCCGAGCGCGAGGCGCGGCGACCCGAGCGCGCTGCGGAGATGGCGGTGAATCCCGCGAAGGCCAGCGGAGCGAGCGACAGCACGAAGGATGCCGCATCGGGATCGATGCCGGCAGTTGCCAGGTAGTCGGCGGGGAGCGTGATCTCCAGCGGGACGACGTGCCCGAGTTGCCAGACGCTCGCGGCGGTGGGCCAGAGTGCGCTCCACGGGGCAAGGCCCCCGAACTCGACGACCCACAGCAGCGTCGCCGGCGCGAGTACGACGACGAGTCCTGCGGCGACGGTGACGAGCGCGTCGAAGGCGGCGAGGAGGAAGACGATGACCCGGTTCATGCGGCTTCGACCTTACCCATCCCCGGGCCACTCACCGGTCGACTCACCGGGCGCTGCGCCACGCTCCCGAGTTCGGGACCGAGCCGCGGAACAGTTCGGTGATGGTGGCCATCGTGAAACCTCGATCGAGGAGTCCGTCGCAGACGGCTCCGACAGTGCGCGCGGTGTTGCCGTGGATGTCGTGCTGCAGCACGATCGACCCGGGTCGAGGCTGATTCACTGCACGCTGAATCAGCACGTCGTCGTCGATTCCCTTCCAGTCCTCCGTGTCGACGTCCCAGAGGATCGCCGGCATCCGCGCGATCGAAAGCACCCGCGCGTTGTATTCGCCGTACGGCGGCCGGAACATCGTGATCGGCTGACCGGATGCCGATTGCAGGGCAGCCGACGTGTCGCCGAGCTGTGCAGCGATCTGCGCGTCGGTGAGATTCGGAAGAGACGGATGATTCCAGCTGTGGTTTCCGATGAGGTGTCCCTCAGCCACCATCCGCTGCAGGGTCGAGGCGTAGGCTCGCGCCTTCGACCCCATCGCGAAGAACGTGGCGCTGGCGCGACGCGCCGCCAGCGCGTCCAACATGCTCGGGGTGAGGTCGCTGGGACCATCGTCGTAGGTGAGCGCAACGCACGGCGTCAGCGAACAGTCGACCGGCACATCGCCTGGGTTCTGGATGCTGGGTCCGGAATACGGCTGACCGACCGAGGCGAGAAGACGCCTTCCGAAGTCAGTGAGGAGGGGTTCGGCGGCAGCTGCGGGCACGAGAACCGTGCGAGCCGCGTCAGTCGGTGGGATGCCGAGAGCCGCGAGCGCATCGGTGGTGAACCCGGCAGGGATCGTGAACTGCATTCCACCGGCTGCCGCGGGCATCGTGGTCGCGAAGGAGGCTGCCAGCCGTTCGAGGGCAGCGGGGTCTGCGAGCGGCGCGAGCGACAGGGAGCCGGCGGCGCGGCGGAGACCCTCGAATACGTCAGCGGCCAGCGTCGTTGCTGCATCAGGCGTCCACACCTGCGCCGCTGTCGCCACTTCACCGGTTGCCGTGTCGGCGAAGAACGTGTCGACGCTATCGCTGATCTGTCCATCCGAGGCCGAGAGGACGGTCCGAAGGCGCTGTCCGAACATGCTCGCCGATGCCCAGACCACATCACACACGACTGTCGCGGAGCCGCCACCGACGACAGGTCCGGCAAGCGCGGGGTCGGCGAGCACGTCGGCGGCCGGAATCTCGGTAGATCCGGGAACACAGGACCGGTCGGCAAGGCCCGCACCGGCGGCGCCCGCCTGCGGACCGTAGGTGGCGCCGGTCGCGTCCTGACGCGCACCGATCGCGGTGCGTACGTAGCCACGCACGGCGTCGTTGAAGGCTCCGACACCCGGCAGCAGGGCATATCGAGCCTGGATGCCGACGGCATCCTGGCGGATGCGCTCGGGAGACACGCTGGCAGCCAGAGGCTGGCCGGGCCGAGCGCTGAGCGGCTGAGGCTCTGCATCGACGACCTGCAACGTCGTCGCCGGCCACGCCGGCGGAGTCCAGCTCGGGTCGATTGCCGGCGCACAGCCCGCGACGACAACGGTCGCGCACACGATCAGTGCGGCCGCTGCGACAGGCCGGATGACGCGGCGCCCCGCGGTCCTCATGGTTTGACTCCTTCGAGGAGGCTTGCCAGGGCTGGTCGGTACCGGTCGAGGTCGTCGCTCGAAACGGAGAACACGATCGACCCGTCCGCAACAGGTCCGACGGCGGCAACCAGGGCCGGGATCGTGGTGGGGTCCTGGTCGGCCGGAGCCACCGGCGCGCCATGCGCGACGGTCAGCCCTGAGGCGAGCGTTTCGACCAGCGGTGACGCTACCCCGGCTGCCGACGCGGCTTGCAAGGGCTCGTCAGCGCTCAGCGCGACAGCGACGATCATCCCGCGATCAGGAGTCGTGATGACCGCATGCGCGTCATCCTGTCGGGTGATAAGCCATCCGTCTGGAACCACGACTGTCACGGATGCCGCCTGTGACCCGACCACCACCGGGGTCTGAGCGCTCGCGACCTCCGTCCGCAGATTCGCGAGGGCGGGCGGGACCACGACGACCCCGACCAGCGCAAGAAACGCCAGAACTCCGGCGGCTCCGACACCGGCCAGCGCCCATACCCACCAGGGGGCGGGTCGATGCGACGCGGAAGCGGCTGCGGCGGCTCGTGCGGTCTCGTTCATGGTGGCTCCGGGGCGCACGGGCGGCGCTGTGTGTATTGTGGCGCCTCAGTGCGTCCGGAACCTGACGGCGGGCCGGGACAACCCGTGAACTGCGAGCAGACTCCCAGCCTGCGCCCCGGGCTTAGGCGGGATCGAGCACGAACACCGCGATGAGCCGGTCGGTCTTCTTCTGATACTCGGCGTAGTCGGGCCACACCTCGACGGCGCGCGCCCACCACTGCTCACGCTCGTCACCCTCGACCTCGCGGGCGATGTAGTCACGCTTGGTCGCGCCATCCTGCAATTCGACGGTGGCGTGCTTACGCATATTGCCTGCCCACTTGGGCTCGTCAGGTGCGCCACCCTTCGAGGCGATCACGGCGTAGCTGCCGTCGTGTTCGACGCGCATGAGGGCGGTCTTGCGCAGTCCTCCGGACTTCGCGCCGAGTGTCGTCAGGACGATGACGGGCACGCCTCGCAGCTCGTTGGCTTCGGCACCCCCCGTGGCTTCATAGGTCTCGGCCTGGGTGCGTGCCCACTCCGACGTGGACGGCTTGTACTCTCCGGTCAGTGGCATGGCTTCAGGCTACCGCCAGCCCGCGACCATGGGCACAGCCGTCCGCGGTCTTGTGCCGAACCCACATCCTCACCCCCGAACCCACATCTTGCGGTGGCGCGAACACGTGGGTTCGCCGCGGAAGATGTGGGTTCGCGGAAATGGTTCGCCGGTTAGAGCTTTTCGATGATTTCGCGCATCAGGGCGGCGGTCTCGGACGGCGTCTTGCCGACCTTCACGCCCGCGGCCTCGAGAGCTTCCTTCTTGGCCTGAGCGGTGCCGGCGGAGCCCGACACGATCGCTCCGGCGTGGCCCATCGTCTTGCCTTCGGGCGCGGTGAAGCCCGCGACGTAGCCGACAACGGGCTTGGTCACGTTGGCCTGGATGAAGGCTGCGGCGCGCTCTTCGGCGTCGCCGCCGATCTCACCGATCATGACGATCGCCTTGGTCTCGGGGTCGGCCTCGAACGCGGCGAGCGCGTCGATGTGGGTCGTGCCGATGATGGGGTCACCACCAATGCCGATGGCGGTCGAGAAGCCGAGGTCACGCAGCTCGAACATCATCTGGTAGGTCAGGGTGCCCGACTTCGAGACGAGGCCGATGGGTCCCTTGCCGGTGATGTTGGCCGGGGTGATGCCTACGAGCGACTCGCCGGGGGTGATGATGCCGGGGCAGTTCGGCCCGATGATCCGCGTCTTGTTGCCCTTGGACTGCGTGTAGGCCCAGGCCTCGGCGGTGTCGCCGACCGGCACGCCCTCGGTGATGACCACGAGCAGCGGGATCTCGGCGTCGATGGCCTCGATCATGGCATCCTTCGTGAAGGCGGGCGGCACGAACGCGATCGAGACGTCGGCCCCGGTCTTCTCCATGGCCTCGGCGACGGATGCGAAAACGGGCAGTTCGACGGGGTTGCCGTCCTTGTCGGTGTGCGAGACGGTCGTCCCGGCCTTGCGGGCGTTCACACCGCCGACGACCTGGGTGCCGGCCTTGAGCATGAGGGCGGTGTGCTTCGTACCCTCGCCGCCGGTGATGCCCTGGACGATGACCTTGGAGTCCTTGTTGAGGTAAATCGACATGTCAGAAGTCCTTATCCGGTTTCGCGATCAGGCGGCTGCCAGCTCGGCTGCCTTGTCAGCGCCCTCGTCCATACCGGCGGCGAGGGTGACCAGCGGGTGGTTCGCGGCGGCGAGGATCTCGCGACCCTCTTCCACCTGGTTGCCGTCGAGGCGTACGACGAGCGGCTTGGTGGCGGCGTCCCCGAGGATCTCGAGTGCCTTGACGATGCCGTCGGCAACCGCGACGCACGAGGTGATTCCGCCGAAGACGTTGACGAACACGCTCTTGACCTGCGGGTCGCCGAGGATGACGTCCAGCCCTGCGGCCATGATGGTCGCGGATGCCCCACCGCCGATGTCGAGGAAGTTGGCGGGCTTCACGCCGCCGTGCTTCTCACCGGCATAGGCGACGACGTCGAGGGTCGACATGACCAGGCCCGCGCCGTTACCGATGATGCCGACTTCGCCGTCGAGCTTGACGTAGTTCAGACCCGACTCCTTGGCCTTGGCCTCCAGCGGGTCGGCAGCGCCCTTGTCCTCGAGCTCTTCGTGCTCGGGGTGGCGCACCTCGCTCGCGTTGTCATCGAGGGTGACCTTGCCATCGAGGGCGATGATGTTGCCGTCGCCGTCGAGGATGAGCGGGTTGACCTCGACGAGGGTCGCACCCTCGCCGGTGTAGACGTCGTAGAGCTTCACGAAGGCATCCGCGACCCTGTCCACGAGCTCCGCGGGGAAGCCAGCAGCGGTCGCGATCTCGACAGCCTTGTCCTTGTCGATACCGGTCAGCGGGTTCACCTCGACGCGGGCCAGGGCCTCGGGCTTCTCGACGGCGAGCTGCTCGATCTCCATGCCACCTTCGACGGAGCACAGCGACAGATACGAACGGTTGGAGCGGTCAAGCAGCACGGAGAAGTAGAACTCCTGCTCGATGGATGCGCCGGCGGCGACCATGACGCGCTGCACGACGTGACCCTTGATGTCCAGGCCCAGGATGGCCTTCGCAGCCTCGTACGCCTCGTCGGCACTCTTCGCGACCTTCACGCCGCCGGCCTTGCCGCGGCCTCCGGTCTTGACCTGAGCCTTGACGACGACGACACCGCCGATCTTCTCAGCAGCCGCCTTCGCCTCCTCAGGAGTGTCGGCGATGATGCCGGGGAGCACCGGCACCCCGTATTTCTCGAATAGGTCTCGTGCCTGGTACTCGTACAGATCCACGCTGGTGTCCTCCGCTGCGGCGTCGGGTGGGTGAGGGAATGTCTCGATGTCGAGATAGTTCGACCAAGTAGTCAGCCTACTACCCGGCACTGAACGGTTCCGAACGAGCCGGTTCTTGCGGCGGTAGGCTCACGGCATGTCCGACACCACCGCCGCCACACCGTCGTCGCGGACCGCGGTCGTCGCCGTTGCGCTCGACCTGTTCGACCGGAACGGCTTCGATGCGACATCCGTGGAACAGATCGCCCAGGCTGCGGGCAGTTCCCGGTCGACGTTCTTCCGCCAGTTCGGCGGCAAGGACGACGTCGTGTTCGCTGACCACGAGCTCCTGCTCGCCCAGCTGCGCGAGAACCTGTCTCACCCGCACGAGAACCCCTGGGTGGCGGTATGCGATGCGGCGGTCACGGTGTTCGAACACTTCGCAGCCGACCCCGACCTCGCGCGGCGCCGCTACTCCGTGGTGCGCAAGGTGCCGGCACTTCGCGAGCGCGAGATCGTCACGGTGTTCCGCTACGAGCGACTCTTCGACGAGTACCTGCGCGGCGCTTTGCCGGGCCTTGATCCGATCGATGCCGTCGGCTTCGCCGCATCCGTCGCCGCCGTCCACAACCACGTGCTGCGGCAGCTGCTTCGCGACGGGGAACCCGTGCCGGTGTCGGTGCTGCGCGCAGCCCTCGATGACCTCCTGCGCAAGTTCGGCGTGCACCCCGACCCCGAGCATCCGGATCCTGATGACGTCGTGGTGGCGGTCTTCCCCAAGCGGATGCCGCTGGCCGAAGTCACCCGCCGCCTGCACACCTCCCTCGACCTCTAACCTGAGGCGCCGGGGCGGGGCGCTCGCTGACCCGTCGGCCCAGGTTTCGGTCGCGCCGTTGTGCGGAGTTCCCCAGCGGGTAACGACACAATGGCGCGACCGAACGATGAAGCTCTCCGTTCGGTCGCGCCCTGTTGCGGGTGCCCGCGCGCAGAACCCGCACCACGGCGCGACCGAAACAGAGATCGGCTGACATCTAGCGCAGCGGATGCCGGGTGCAGCGGATGCGAACAGCGATGGATGCCGGAACGGGACGCGCCGGGGGTGGCAGACTGGCGGCATGGCGGCGCACGCGACCGTGGTGGGCAGCGGACCGAACGGACTGACCGCTGCGGCGGTCCTCGCCCGGGCGGGACTGCGGGTGCGAGTCCTCGAGGCTGCCGACACGATCGGCGGAGGACTGCGCACCGAGGCGCTGACCCTTCCCGGATTCCGGCACGATGTCGGTTCGGCGGTTCATCCGGCCGCACTGACCTCCCCGATCTTCCGGGCGCTCGGCCTGCACCGCGTCGTGTCATGGCTGAACCCTGACGCCTCCTACGCGCACCCGCTCGATCGCGGACCCGCGGCGATCGCGTGGCGTGACATCGACCGCACTGCCGACGATCTCGGCCCCGACGGCCGCGCCTGGCTCGCGATGACGCGACCTCTAGCACGCCACATCAATGAGCTCGTCACGTTCACGGGCGATCAGCTGATACGGATGCCGCGGCATCCGCTCACGGCTGTGCGGTACGGCTTGCGGGTGCTCGAGCAGGGAACGGGCCTCGGCGCGGCGAGCTTCCGCACACCGCGGGCCGCAGCGCTGCTGGCGGGAGCGATGGCTCACGCGAACACCTGGATGCCGTCCCTGGCGTCGGCAGCGGCGGGTCTGTTGCTTACGGCGCAGGCCCACGCCGGCGGGTGGCCCGTTCCGCACGGAGGCGCCCAGACGATCGCCGAGGCCCTCGCCGCCGACATCCGGGCTCACGGGGGCGTGATCGAGACCGGAACGCGCGTCACGTCACTCGATGACCTGGACTGGGGTGATCCGGCGGCCGGCGATCTGCTCATCCTCGACACCTCACCGCGGCTGATGCTGACGGCATCGGCGCTACCGACCGCGTATGCGAGGGCCGTGCGTCATTACCGGTATGGACCCGGCGTCATGAAGGTGGATGTAGCGCTGGCAGGGCCTATCCCCTGGCGCGACCCGAACGTGGGGCGTGCGCCGACGGTGCACCTGGGCGGAACGCGGGAGGAGATCATCGCCGCCGAGCGCGAGGTCAACCGTGGCCGCATCCCCGCGCGCCCCTACGTGCTCGCGGTGCAGCCGTCGGTGATCGACCCGACGCGCGCTCCCGCCGGCAAGGCGGTCCTGTGGGCGTACACCCACGTCCCGCTCGACTCCCCCACGGATGCCACGGCTGCCGTTCTCGCGCAAGTGGAGCGCTTCGCGCCGGGCGTGCGGGATCTGATACTTGCGGTGCATTCGTCGACAGCAGTGACCCGTGCGCACACCAACCCTGCCGAGATCGGCGGCGATATCTCGGGCGGCGCGTTCACGCTGGCCCAGGCCATCCGCAGGCCCGTCGTGTCGCGGCATCCGTGGCGTACCCCGCTGCCGGGGGTGTATCTCGCCTCGTCATCGACCCCGCCGGGCCCAGGTGTGCACGGGATGAGCGGCTGGCACGCTGCCCGCACGGCGCTCGGCGACGCGGCAGGGCTGCCGGTGACGCTGGATGACGTGTTCGGCGACGACTGACGGCGAAAGGGCGGCCCGAGGCCCCTGCGCGATTCTCGCCGCCGCGTCAAGACCGTGCATCCGGACCCGTGCGACAGCTACGGTCGAGCCATGGGATTGTTCGGCATCGGCTCCTCCAAAGACAGCAACAGCGCCCTGGCGGTTCCCGACGACGGCATCGTTCCGCCCAGCAAGCTCTGGGGCGACAAGTTCGGGATGCTGGCAACGCGGGGACTGCAGATCATCGTCGTCGTCGCCCTCGCGGCCGGCATCATCTGGGGACTCCGACAGATCACGCTGGTGGTCATCCCGGTGCTGCTCGCGCTGATCTTCGCGTCGGCGTTCGCGCCGGTGATGAGTTGGATGCGCCGTCGCGGCGTGCCCTCGATCCTCGCGACCCTCATCGCGCTGCTCACGATCGTGCTGCTGCTCGGCGGCGTCGGCTGGCTCATCGTCTGGGCGGTTCGCGATCAGTGGGATTCGCTCTATAGCCAGGCGGAGGCCGGTGCCCAGAAGCTCTGGGAATGGGTGCAGACGCTGCCGTTCGGGATCGATCAGCAGCAGATCGACGAGTGGATCTCGTCGATTCAGGCCTTCATCACGAGTGCCCAGTTCGGCACTGGGGCCATCGCCGGCGTCAGCGTCGTGGCTAACTTCGCGACCGGTTTCGTCCTGCTGGTCGTCGTGCTCTTCTTCTTCTTGAAGGACGGCCCGCGGATGTGGGAGTTTCTGCTCCGCCCGTTCCGCGGTTCCGCCGAAGCGCGGGCTCGCCGCATCGGCGACAAGACGGTGTCGACCCTCGGCGCCTACGTCCGAGGTACCGCGTCAGTCGCGTTCGTCGACGCGGTCGGGATCGGCATCGGCCTGTGGATCCTCGGCGTCCCGCTCGCCCTCCCCCTGGCGGTCTTGGTCTTCCTCCTCGCCTTCATCCCGATCGTCGGGGCGACCCTCGCAGGGATCCTGGCAGCGCTCGTCGCGCTCGTCGCCAACGGCTGGGTCAACGCGCTGTTCGTCGTCGGTCTGATCGTGCTCGTCAACCAGCTGGAAGGAAACTTCCTGCAACCGGTGCTGATGGGGCGCTCGATGAAGCTGCATTCGTTCGTCATCCTGATCGCCCTGACGGTCGGCACCGTGCTCGGCGGAATCGTCGGCGCAGTCCTCGCCGTGCCGATCACGGCAGTGGCGTGGGGAATCGTGCAGGTGTGGGACGGCCCGAACACCCCCGCCCGGTGGGCACGACGCAAGAGCACCGAACCGACGCCGTCCTGACGCCCGGGCTGGACAGCTACCCCCGACAGACAGGATGCTGACCGCATGCGCTATGCGATTCCCGAGCCGATGCTCGCGAAGTCCGTCGACCGTATCCCCGCGCCTGATGCGGTCGCCGGCGGTCTGAGCTTCGAACCGAAGTGGGACGGCTTCCGCGCGCTCATCTCGTGGGACGGGACGGATGTCGAGATCGGCAGCCGCGGTGCGAAGCCGCTCACGCGCTACTTTCCCGAGCTCGTCGAGGCGTTTGCGCGGCTCCTTCCCGAACCGTGCCTGCTCGACGGCGAGATCGTGATCGCGCTGGGCGAGCCGGGCTCTCAGCGCCTGGACTGGGACGCGCTGACGCAGCGCATCCACCCCGCCGACTCGCGGGTGCGGATGCTGAGCGAGCAGACCCCCGCGATGTTCATCGCATTCGACATCCTGGCGCGCGGGAAGCGCGATCTGGCGAGCGAGCCGTTCCAGGCCCGGCGGGCTGAGCTCCTCGACCTGCTGCGCGACGTGCCGCATCCGGTGCACGTCACGCGCACGACTGACGACCCCGACCGGGCTGCTCGGTGGCTCGATGAATTCGAGGGGGCGGGCCTTGACGGCGTGGTCGCCAAGCCCCTCGCCCAGCCCTATGCGCCGGGCAAGCGGACGATGTTCAAGATCAAGCACGCGCGCACGGCGGATGTCGTCGCGCTCGGCTACCGGGTGCACAAGAGCGGGAGCGGGGTCGGCTCACTGCTTGTCGGTCTCTATACCGACGAGGGTCAGCTCGTCCAGGTCGGCGGGGTGGCAGCGTGGTCGGACAAGCGCAGACGGGAGCTCGTCGACGAGCTCGAACCGTTCGTCGAGCGCGACGAGGCCGGCGCCGCGGTGACCGGCGAGGGGGAGCGGTCTCGCTTTACCTCGGGCAAGGATGTGTCGTTCGTGCAGCTGCGCCCCGAACTGGTGCTCGAGGTGCGCTACGACCAGCTCGAGAAGTGGCGTTTTCGCCACACCGTGCAGTTCGTGCGGTGGCGCGAGGATCGTGACCCGCGCTCGTGCACGTACGACCAACTCGAGACTGTCAGCGCGTACGACGTGGGCGCGGTGCTCGAAAGCTGACGGTCAGCGGCGCGGTTCGGCGCGGACTCAGCGGCGCGATCAGCGCGAAGGCGGGGTGAACTCGACCACGGGTATGGTCGTCTCTCCCCCGTTCAGCTCGTCCATCGCCCCCTTGAGGTGGTCCCAGGCATCCGGGTGCACCCGGGCATAGCGGGCAAGCACCGCCGCTGCGTCGCTCTCAGGCAGGATGCGGGCAGTAGCCGCCACGCCCTTCGAGCGACCGACCCAGAGCCGGGCAGCGGGGTTGGCCTGGAGGTTCTTGAGCCACTGTGCGCGCGAGCCGTGGCCGGAAGCGACGCGGAGCGCGTTCGTCTCGCGTTCGATCACTTCAAGCACGACGTAGCGCGGCTGGCCGCTCTTGCGGCCGATGTGCTCGGCCATCACGAACCTGCCGCCGAACAACCAGCCAAGCCCCGCGCGAAACAGCGGAATCGGGGCGCGGACGATCCAGCGCGTGCGAAGCAGGCGCGCGGCCCACTGATCGATCGTCGACGTCGTCTCGGTGCCCGTCGTGTCG